>DATGHN010000021.1:0-9723 GCA_035308005.1 Solirubrobacteraceae bacterium | reverse complement strand
GCGGAGACCTAGCCCAACCAGCGGCCGCCGACCGATCCTGTTCGGGTTGCGCCCGCGGCTGCTCGCGGCGCTGGTAGCAACGGCTGCAGTGACGCTTGGAACGGCTGCGCTCGTTCTGTTTGCGCCGCTTGAGTCGCAGCTGCGCACGAACAACAAGACTCTGGCGGACGCCGAGACCAACAACGCCAAAACGGAGTTCGGGTACCTGCCGCTGGTCGCGAAGGGCGGGAGCTATTTCCAGCGGCTGCAAGCCGAAGCGGACAGCTTCGATGACGCGAACACGCTCTCGACACTGATCATCTGGAGGCGCGGACGCAACGGACACGTGATCCGCTTTGTCGACACCGACCGACGTCGCGACGAAGACGTGCGCAACACGCAGGCGGTGAAGGCTTTCGCGGCGCCCAGGAAGCTCATTCACGGTGAGTCTGGGGGGCTGCTCGACGTCGCTGGGACATACCGAGGGCAGCAGCCCAACCCGAGCACCCCCGGGACTCTCTACGTCGTGCAGCTCTTTCGCTCCGCCGACTACGTCGGCCAGGCGAGCGGCGTCGTTCGATCGGCCTTCCTCGGCGCGGCGCTCGTCGGCCTCGCGGTCGCCCTGCTGCTCGGCATCGCCCTATCGTCGCGGCTGCTGCGGCGCCTTCGCCTCCTCCAGGACGCAAGCCGCAGCCTCGACGAGCGCGACCTCGGCACGCTCGTCGTCCCCCACGAGCGCGTGTCGGATGAGATCGGCGAGCTCGCGCGGGCCTTCGCGACGATGCACGAGCGGCTTCGCCAGCAGGAGGACGCACGCCGCGCGTTCGTCGCCAACGCCTCGCACGAGCTCCGCACGCCGCTGACCTCACTCGACGGGATGCTCGAGCTTCTCGCCGACGACCTCGTCGCCGACCCGATCGACATCGACGACGCGCGCGAGCGCGTCGCCGCCGCGCAGCTGCAGTCGCGCCGCCTGCGCGGGCTGGCGTCCGACCTGCTCGATCTGAGCCGGCTCGATGCCGCCGTCGAGCTCCGCAGCGAGCCCGTCGAGCTCGGCGAGACCGCGCGCGCCGTGGCCGCCGAGTTCGACGCGCGCGCCCGCGAGCGCCACGTCTCGGTCAGCCTCGACGAGAAGGGCGGCCAGTCCTGGGCGCAGGCCGACCCTGGTAGCGTCGCGCGGATCGTGCGGATCCTGCTCGACAACGCGCTCTACGTCGCGCCTCGGGACTCGACCGTCTCGATCCAGATCGGCTCAAACGGCGCGGGCGCCGCGATCGCTGTCTCCGACGAGGGACCCGGTGTGCCCGAAAGCGAGCGCGAGATGATCTTCGAGCGCTTCAGCCGCGGCCGGACGCGCAGCGACGAGGGTGGCTTCGGGCTCGGGCTGGCGATCGGCTCGGAGCTCGCCGCCCGGATGGGCGGGGCGCTTGAGCTTGCCGAGGCCGACGGGCACGGCGGCGCGACGTTCCGCCTGCGGCTGCGCCAGGTCGCCGGCTGATGGCGCTCGAGGGCTTCGTCAGGCGCGTTCGCGCGGCCGGGCGATTCGGCATCGACACGGAGTTCGTCGGCGAGGGCCGCTACCGAACGCTGCTGTGCGTCGTGCAGGTCGTCGTCAGCGACGACGAGGGGCTCGAGGTGGTCGTCCTCGACGCACTCGATGACTCGACCGACCTGCAGCCGCTCGCAAGCCTCCTCGCCGAGCCGGCGATCGAGGTCGTCGTCCACGCCGGGCGCCAGGACATCGCGCTGCTGCGTCGCTTCATCGACACCGACGTGACGCACATCTTCGACACCCAGATCGCAGCCGGCTTCGCCGGTCTCTCGGCGCAGGCCGGCTACGACACGCTGCTGCGCGAGGTGCTCGGCGTACGCGTCCAGAAGACCGCGAGCTACACGCGCTGGGATCGCCGGCCGCTCGACGCCGAGCAGCTCGCCTACGCCCGCGAGGACGTCCTTCACCTGCTCGATCTGGCGGTCGAGCTCGAACGGCGCCTCGAGACGCATGACCGCGTCGACTGGGCGCTCGAGGAATGCCGCTACCTGGAGGGCGTCAGCGACGTCCGCGACATCGACGCGGTCTTCGCGCGCCTGCCGCGGATCAACTCGCTCTCACCCGGCGCCCGCGCCGTGGCACGAGAGCTGGTCAGCTGGCGCGAGGAGATCGCCGAGCATCAGGATCGCCCTGTCTCGACTGTTCTCAACGACGCGGCCCTCGTTGAGATCGCCAAGCGCGCGCCGCGCACGCCCGAGCAGCTCGAGCAGGTCCGCGGCGTCAACCCCGGCAGCCTGCGCCGGCGCGGCAGCGACCTGCTCGCGACCGTCGCCCGCGGGACGTCCGCGCCGCCGATCCCCGTCTCGAGCGAGCGTCACGAGCCGAGCTCGCCTCTCGACGGACCGCAGATCGCCCTCGCCGAAGCGCTCGTCCGCGCCCGCGCGCTCGAGGCCGGACTCGCCTACGAGCTGATCGCGGCGCGCGCCGACCTGCAGGCGATCGTCTCCTCCGTACGCTCGGGTCGCGGCGACCCCGAGGTACGCACGCTCGGCGGCTGGCGGCGCGAGCTCGTCGGCGAGGAGCTGCTCGCGATGCTGCGCGGCGAGCGAAGCCTCGCGGTGTCCGCGGGCGGGCAGCTTGCGATCAACGCGCTGAAGCCGTAGGTCGCACGCGGCGCGGCGCGAATCCGAGCGCACGCGTCGCCTCGCTACAAGCGGTGCCGATGCGCAGCGCCTACCGCCCCCGCAGCCGGCGAAGGCCGGCGAGGACCTTTTCAGCCGATCTGGTTGTAGACCTTGAACAGCGGCAGGTACATAGCGATGACGATGAAGCCGACCATGCCGCCGATCACGCAGATCATCACCGGCTCGAGGATCGAGGTCAGTGCCTTGACGGAGGCCGCGACGCGCTCCTCATAGAAGTCGGCGATCTTGGCGAGCATCCAGTCGAGCTCGCCGGTGCTCTCGCCGACGGCGACCATCTGGCTGACCATCATCGGGAAGACGGGGCTCTCCTTGAGCGGGTCGGCGATCGTGCCGCCGCGCTTGACCGAGTCGATGACGTCGCCCATCGCTTCGGCGACGACCGTGTTGCCGGCGCTTCGGCCGGTGATGTCGAGGGCCTCGAGCAGCGGCACGCCGGCCGCGGTGAGCGCCGAGAACGTGCGCGCCCAGCGCGCGATCGAGACCTTCTGGACGATGTCGCCGATCTTGAACGGGATGTTCAGGCGGAAGCGGTCCCACTGGCGGCGGCCCTCGGTCGAGCGCTTCCAGCGGCGGAAGAACATCCCGATCGCCACCGCGCCGAGAATGAAGGCGTACCAGTAGCCGGTCACGGCGTGCGAGACGTCGACGGTGACCTGGGTCATCATCGGCAGCTGGGCGCCCGAGGCGGTCGTCGCGAACTGCTTGAGGACGCCGGCGAAGACGGGGACGATGTAGACGACGAGGACGACCATCACGATCAGCGCGACGCTGATCACGACCGCAGGGTAGACCATCGCGGACTTGACCTGGCGCCGCAGCGACTCTTCCTTCTCGAGCTGGTCGGCGATGCGCACGAGCGAGTCCTCGAGCACGCCGCCGATCTCCCCGGCGCGGATCATCGACACGAACAGGGGGCTGAAGACCTTGGGATGGCGGCTCAGGGCGACGCTCAGCGCGAGACCCGCCTCGACGTCCTTGCGGACGGTGACGATCACCGCCTTGAGCTTCTTGATCTCGGTCTGCTCCTCGAGCACGAACAGCGCGCGGAGGATCGTCATGCCCGAGGACACCATCGTCGAGAGCTGGCGCGAGAAGACAGACAGGTCGCTGAGGGTGATCCGCTCGAACAGCGCCATGTTGAGCTCGCGCGAGGCGTGCTTCTCGGCGATGTCGAGGATCACCAAGCCGCGCTGGCGCAGCTGATCGGAGACGGCCTGCTTGCTTTCGGCCTCGACCTGACCGCGCAGCGGCGCGCCGGCGAGGTCCATGGCCTTGAAGGTGTAGGTGCTCACGCGACGAGCGCGACGCCGCCAAGCAGACGGCGAAGCTCCTCCGGAGTGGACGAGCGAGCCTCGGCGAGTTCCGACGTGATGCGGCCCGCGCGCACGAGCGTGGCAAGGGCCGCGTCCATCGACTGCATCCCGTGCGCGGAGCCGGTCTGGATGACCGACGGAATCTGGTGGATCTTGCCCTCGCGGATGAGGTTGCGCACGGCGGGCGTCGGGACGAGCACCTCGCAGGCGACGCAGCGTCCCGCGCCGTCGGCTGTCGGCAGCAGCTGCTGGGTGACGACACCCTGCAGCGTGACCGACAGCTGGACGCGGATCTGCGCCTGCTGCGCGGGTGTGAAGACGTCGATGACACGGTCGATCGTCTGCGGCGCGTCCTGAGTGTGGAGGGTGCCGAAGACGAGGTGGCCGGTCTCAGCCGCGGTCAGGGCGGTGCTGATCGTCTCGAGGTCGCGCATTTCGCCGACGAGGATCACGTCGGGGTCCTCGCGCAGCGCGCCCTTCAGGGCCGCCGCGAAGCTGAGCGCGTCGTTGCCGAGCTCGCGCTGGTTGATCATGCAGCGGCGGTGGGCGTGCACGAACTCGATCGGGTCCTCGATCGTGATGATGTGCTCGTCGCGGGTGCGGTTGATCTCATCGATCATCGCCGCCAGTGACGTCGACTTGCCCGAGCCGGTCGGCCCAGTCACCAGCACGATGCCGCGCGGCTTGCGCGTCAGCTCGTGGACGACGGCCGGCAGGCCGAGGTCGTCGATCGGGACGATCTCGGAGGGGATCAGGCGGAAGGCGGCGGCGACGGCGCCGCGCTGGAAGTAGGCGTTGACACGAAAGCGGGCCTGGCCGGGGACGACGTAGGCGAAGTCCAGCTGCATATCGGTCTCAAGGCGGCGCCGCTGATCGGTCGTGAGGATCGAGTAGATGAACTCGCGCGTGTCCTCTGGCGAGAGCTTGGGGTACTCCTCGAGCGCGGTCAGGCGGCCGCGGACGCGCAGCATCGGGGGGACGCCGGCGGTGAGGTGAAGGTCGGAAGCGTTGCGCTTGACGACGTCGAGCAGGATTTGTGAGTACTCGATGGCCATGTTTGATTCCGGACACCTATCGGCATTCGGGGCGGCGGACTGAAGCGGTTTGGCGAGCTAATCCGAGTCGATGTTCGCGTTGACGACGCGAGCGATCTCGGCGATCGAGGTCTTGCCCTGCTTGACCTTGTCGAGGCCGTCGTCCTTGAGGCGGTGCATGCCCTGGACGACCGCCATCTCGAGGATCTCATCGCCCGAGCGGCGTTCGAGGGCGAGCGCGCGGATCTCGGCGCTGAGCGTCATCACCTCGTAGATGCCGGTGCGCCCGCGGTAGCCCGAGCCGCTGCAGTGCTTGCAGCCGACGGGCTCGTAGCCCTCGACGTCGAAGCTCGCGGCGTAGCCGTACTCGCGAAGCGTCGCCATCGGCAGCAGCACGCGCCGCTTGCACTGGTTGCAGAGCACGCGGACGAGGCGCTGGGCGACGACGCAGTCGAGCGCCGAGGCGACGAGGAACGGCTCGATGCCCATCTCGATGAGCCGCGTGATCGAGCCCGCCGCGTCGTTGGTGTGGAGCGTCGAGAGGACGAGGTGGCCGGTCAGAGCGGCCTCGATCGCGATCTGCGCGGTCTCGCGGTCGCGGATCTCGCCGACCATGATCACGTCCGGGTCGGCGCGCACGATCGCGCGCAGGCCGGTGTCGAAGTGAAGGCCGGCCTTGGCGTTGACCTGAATCTGGGTGACGCCGTCGAGCTGGTACTCGACCGGGTCCTCGATCGTGATGATGTGGTGGTCGGGCGTGTTGACGGCATTCAGCGCCGCGTACAGGGTCGTCGACTTGCCGGAGCCGGTCGGACCGGTGACGAGCACCGCGCCGTGCGACTGGGTGTAGGCGCGCTCGAAGCGCGTCAGCTCGGACTCCGCCATGCCGAGCGTCTCAAGGTCCATCACGACGGCTTCCTTGTCGAGGATTCGCATCACGACGCCCTCGCCGCGCACCGTCGGGACGGTCACGACCCGCAGGTCGACGCGGTGGCCGTCGACGGTCAGCCCGACGCGGCCGTCCTGCGGCACGCGGCGCTCGGCGATGTCGAGCTCGGACATGATCTTCATGCGGCTGATGACGCCGGCGGCGAGCCGGCGCGGGACCGACGTGACATCCCGCAGCACGCCGTCGATGCGGAAGCGCACGCGCAGATCGCTGCCGCCGTCGGGGGTGATGTGGAGGTCCGAGGCGCCCTCCTCGACGGCCTGTCCGACGAGCTGGTGGACGAGCCGGACGACCGGGGCGTCGTCGGAGGTCTCGTGCAGCTCGACGACATCCCCCTCCTCGTCGGCGAGCTCGTCCTGGTGCACCTCGCCGACGCGCGCGAGGCGCGAGATGACGTTCGAGATGTCCTCGCCCGTGGTGACCGCGACACGGATCTGGTAGCCGGTCAGGATCGCGATGTCATCGATCGCGTGGACGTTTGCGGGGTCTGCCATGGCGACCAGCAGGACGCGGTCGGCGACGATCGCGATCGGCAGCGCCTCGTGGCGCTTGGCGACGGCGCTCGTCACGAGGTTCGCGGCCGCCATGTCGACGTTGAAGAGCGCGAGGTCGACGTAGTCGAGGCCGTGGCGCTCGGCGAGGGCGATGGCGACCCCCTCGGGGCTGACGGTGCCGCGCTCGAGCAGGACCCGGTCAGCCGTCGTGCCGCTTGCCTGGGCGACCTCGATCGCCTCGAGAACGTCCTCGCGGGTGCACATCGCGAGCTCGACAAAGACCTCCGTCAGCGACCGCAGCGCGCCGCCGCGACGGCTCGGCGGGCGAATGCCGGGCGTGCCCGCCGCGGTGCGTTCGGACTCGGCGTCGACCGCGCCGCTATCGCGCTGCGGATCGCTCGGCGGGGGCTCGGCGGGCGGCGTTCCATTCGCCGGCCGCTCGCTCACGCTCGGGGGTTCCTGCACAGACGGGACCGACTCAGCCATCTACCTCCCCTTCGGCAGCTAGGCGCATCACTTCAAGCGATGCAACAGCGCCGGTCCAGAGCTCGAAGCTCAGGGCACCCTGGTTGACGAGGATCTCGAGTCCGTCGACTGTTGCAAGCCCCATCCTGCTGGTCATAGCGACCAGGGGCGTCGGGGCGCTCGAGTACACGAAGTCCACAACCTGCTCATAGCTACCAAGCTCATCGGTTTCGAACCCCAAACTCTCAAGCGTGGCGGCCTCGCTCATATATCCGTCCATCCCCACCGTCGTTGTGTTTACGAGGACGCTCGCGGGGCGAGGGCGGCCGACGGCCTCGATGCCGAGGTCGTCTGCAAGTCGGCGTGCGCGCTCGGGCGTGCGGTTCCAGATGGCGACCGAGGCGCCCGCCTCGCGCAGCGCCCAGCTGGCGGCCCGCGCAGTGCCGCCGGCGCCGAGCACCATCGCTGTCTCGCCGGCGAGGTCGCGCCCGATCGCCGCGATCATGCCCGGCGCGTCGGTGTTGTCGGCGACGATCCCGCCCTCGTCCGGAAACTCGAGATGGTTGGCGGCGCCGATCGCCGCGGCGGCCGCCGAGACGGTGTCGGCGAGGGCGAGCGCCACGTGCTTGTGGGGCAGCGTCACGTTGACGCCGGCGAAGCCCGCTCCGGGCAGCGCGGCGACGATCTCCTCGACCAGCTGCGGCGGCGCCGGCACGTGCTGGTAGGTCCAGCCGTCGAGCCCCGCCGCGCGCAGCGCCGCTAGCTGCATCGCCGGCGAGCGGCTGTGGAAGACCGGCCAGCCGACGACCCCGAGGCGGCGGCGGCTCAGGGGCACTTCGTCGGCGCGCGTCCGCCGTTGGCTGTGCGCGCCGTGTTGTAGGCGGCGACCTCGGTCTGGAACTGGCTGTAGGTCGTCGCGAACGCGAGCTTGCCGCACGTGTTCGGTTTGTCCACGTAGTAGAGGTACGAAACCGAGGCCGGCGCCGCGGCGGCGATCATCGACGCCACGCCCGGGTTTGAAATCGGCGTCGGCGGCAGCCCCGTGTGGATGCGCGTGTTGTAGGGGCTGTCGAGGGCGAGCTGGGAGGCGGTCAGCGGCTGGGTGAAGTCGTTGAGCGCGTAGCGGAGCGTCGCGTCGATGCCGAGCGGCATCCCGTCGTGGAGGCGGTTGTAGATGACCGCCGAGACGAGCGCCCGGTCGGAGGGGACCTGCGCCTCGCGCTCGATCATCGAGGCGATGATCAGGACCTGGTAGCGGGTCAGATGGTCGGCCTCGGCGTGGGCGAAGTTGAGCTGGTCGAAGTTCTGCTGGAAGGCCTGCAGCTGCTGCGCGACGAGCGCGCTCACGCTGCCGTGCTGGAAGTCGAAGTAGGTCGCCGGGAAGAGGAACCCCTCGAGCGACTTGACCGAGGCCGGCGCGCCGTAGGTCTGCGGGCGCAACGCCGCCGAGGGTCGCGAGGCCGTCAGGTAGTCGCCGGTCAGCCCGGCGGCCGCCGCGCGCACGGCGATCTGAGCCCGCGTGAAGCCCTCGGGGATGACGACGCTGACCTGCTTGGGCGGCTGCGTCAGCAGCGCGAGCGCCGCCGAGTAGCTCATGTTGCGCCGCAGCATGTAGACCCCGGCGTGGAACTTTGAGCCGTCGCCGTCGAGCGCGATGCGGAGCTTGAAGAAGAAGGAGGAGGCGACGACGTGGTCGGCAGCCAGCTCGCTCGCGATCTGGCTGCTGCCGTCGCCGTGGGCGATCGAGACCGTCACGTTGCCGCTGCCTGAGCCCGCGAAGGGCTGGAAGAGCTCCCAGGCGAACCAGGCTGCGAAGCCGACGAGGACGAGCATCGTCACGGCGACGGCGCGACGGCGGCGGTAGCGCCCGCGCGACGCGCGGGCGCGCTGCGGCCGCGGCTGCGCCGCCGCCGTGGGCGGCGCCTGCGCCGGCTGCGCTTCTGTCTCCTCGGCCACGTCGCCGTCGACCCAGCCGAAGTCGGGATCGTCGTTGTCCTCGTTCATCGGAAAGCTGCGACGGGGCCGCGGATCGATCGTCGCGCCTCCGTCGCCAGAGCGTAGTGGACCGCCCGGAGGCGTCGGCATCAGCGCCCGCGCCGCGCCAGCCAGTCCTCCAATAGGTGCGCGGCGGCGCGTGAATCCTCGCTTGCAAGGCGCGAGGGGTCACGCTGGGCAAGGCGCGTGGTGAGGCGCTCGTCGTGGAGCTCGACGCCGACGGCCGGTCCGAGCCGCGTCGCCAGCCGCGCCGCGAACTCGCGCGCCTCCGCCGTCTGCGCGGTCTCGCCTCCGCTCAGCGAGAGCGGCAGCCCGACAAGGACGCATTCGACGCCGCGCTCTGACACAAGCGCCGCGATCTCTCCGATCCCGGCCCGCGTCCCGGCGCGCGCGATCTCCGCAAGTGGCGTGACGACCGTCTCCGTCGGGTCGCAGACGGCGGCGCCGGTGCGGGCGCTCCCGTAATCGAGCGCGAGAACCCTCAAGAGAGGATGCGTTCGAGCGCCGCCTTCGCAGCCCCGAAGGCATCGTCGAGCTTCGCCGGGTCGCCGCCGCCCGCGCGGGCGACGATGGTGATCTCGCGGGAGAGGCGGCTGAAGAGCTTGCCGCGGCGGACGTCGACCACCGCCTTGATGCGCTTCACCTTCGCCCATTTGCTGTGCCCGGCCATGACGGACCTCCCCGCGGTTCAGCGCTTGCGGGGCGTGATGTTCTTCACCGGCTTCCCGCCCTTGGCGTCGGCCGGGTCGCCGGTGTCCCTTCCCCGGTTGATCACGAGCTGCTGGCCGATCATGAAC
>DATGHN010000020.1:0-14832 GCA_035308005.1 Solirubrobacteraceae bacterium | reverse complement strand
CCGCGTAGGGCTTGAAGGCGATCCGCGGCGTCTCGTAGCGCATGCCGAGGTCGGAGAGTTGGCCGTCGAGGTCGGGCGCCTCTCCGTGCAGGTATGCGGCGAAGAAGCCGCGCTCGCCCTCGAGGACGGTGGCCGGCCCGGTCGCGCCGTGCGCGGCGAGCCGTGCTGCGGCGAGACCGGCGTGCGCGGCCCAGCCCGGGTGCAGGGGTTTGGTCTTCGCGCCGTCGGCGAGGAACTCGAGCAGCCCTGAGGCCATGCTCCCGGCGATGCCCAGCGCGTGGGTCGTCTGCTCGGCGCTGAGGCCGCGGGTCCTCGCCACCGCCGCAGTGGCGCCGAAGACCCCGCAGACCCCCGTTGGATGGAAGCCGCGCGCGTGGAATCGCCCGCCGGCAGCCATGCCGAGGCGCGTCGAGACTTCGTTGCCGGCGATCAGCGCGCAGAGCAGGTCGGCGCCGGTTGCGCCGAAGGTCTCCGCAGCCGCGAGCGCCGCCGGCACGACCGCGGCGCTCACGTGGACGACGGAGTCGGGGTGCGTGTCGTCGAAGTCGAGGAGATGGCAGAGGGTGCCATTGAGCAATGCCGCTTCACCAGCGGCCAGGCCGCCGGCGACGCCGATTGCGGTCGCGGCGCCGGCGCCTGCCACCTCGGCGGTCGCGGCCTGGACGAACGCGCCCTCCCCGAGGCCGTGCGCGGCCAGGCCGCAACCGAGCGTGTCGAGGGCGTGCAGCTTGGCGGCCTCGCGGGTGTCCGCGGGCACGTCGTCGAGGCGTAGTCCGGTCACGAACTCGGCCAGGCGCGCGGAGGCGGTCATTAGCTCAATCTCCCCTCGACCCAGTCCTCGAGAACCGCGAGCGCCTCCTCGTTGTTGCTCTCGAGCATCATCCCGTGACCGTTGCCGTGGACGCCGCGGTCGGCGAAGCGCACGAGTTCGACGTCGCAGCCGGCCTGCTCGAGGAACGCCACGAGGTGGCGGTCGAACATCGTGAACAGCGAGGACTCGGCGGTCATCACCGCAATCGGGAAGCGGCTGAGATTCTCCAGCGTGCGCGGCGGGTCGGCCTGCAACGTGAGCGGCACAGGGCCGTAGTCCTCGCGCTGCTCGGTGAGCAGCGAAAGCTCGTCCGGTGTCGCCACCGGCGGTGCGAAGGCGAATGGCCCCGCGGCGGCCAGCCCCCAGACGAGGTCGCTGCCGCGCGCCGGATTCTTGGCGAACGGCGGTCCGAGCGTCTCGATCGCGATCAACGCCGCGACGCGATCCGGCTTGGCGTCGGCCGCGAGAAACACACCTGGGCCACCGGCGGAGTGGGTGACCACGACGGCCGGGCCGACGATCTCGAGCAGCTCGCCGATGCGCTCGCGCTCGAGCGCGTGCATCGCAGCCTGATCGGCGAGCATCGGCCCGGTTGCCGCGAGCCAGCGATCGAAGACCGCATCGCCGGGCGCGCGACCGCCCGGCCAGCGAGTGTGCAGGTGCGAGACCGGGTTGCTGCCGGGCCCCTCCGCCGGTGGCTGGAAGATCGGCGCGAGCGCCTCTGCGGACATGACCTTCGCAGGAGGCCCGAGCACGTCCGGGTCATACGGGGAGCGGCCGTGGCCAGGTCGGTCGACGACATAGACGGTGCGGCCGTGCTCGACCAGCAGCCGTGCCCAGCCGAGACGGCCGTCGGGTGTCGTCAGGTAGTCGGTGCCCTGCCCGCCGCCGCCGTGAACCAGCACCCAGGGCACCCCGCCGTCCTCCTGCGCCGGCGCCTCCCACTCGACGTACATCGGGCCGCGGGGTACCGCACCGGAGTCCGTCGGGAGCGTCTCGGTACCGACCCAGAAGGAACCGCGCCGGGAACACGTGACCGGGCCCGAGGGTGCGTGCCTGGTCACGGCACTCATCGCGGCTCCGCGCCGGCGGCGAACAGCCGAGCCGCATGCTGTGTGTCCATGTACTCCCGCACGGTGCGGATGCGACCGCCGACGATCTCGTAGAGGATCACGTAGCGGTTGTCGTAGATCGTGCCGTTGGCAAAGCGGCCGGCGCCCGTCGCTTCGGTGATGATCCAGTCGCCGTCGCGGAAGGTGTGCGTGATCGTCAGACGCGGGCTGCCGTCCTCAAACAGCGTGAGCACGCGCGGCATCGTGTCGAGGAGAGTCGTCTTGTCGAAGACGCCGGCGCCCTCCATCTCGATCCCGGCGATCTCATAGACGACTTCGTCATCGAGCAATTCGGCGAGCCTGGCGAAGTCGCGGTTGGTGATCGCGTGGCCCAGGTCGGCGACGATCTGCTCGTGCGTCGGCATGTGTCTTACTTTAGAACCCTCGGCGCGCGCGAGCAATGCAATCTCGCGAAGTTCGTCCCGACTCTGACTGGTAGCGTGGCCGCATGACGACGCCGCTTGCGGGTTTGAGAGTGCTCGCGATCGAACAGTTCGGCGCCGGTCCGTGGGCGACGCTTCAGCTGGCGGACCTCGGCGCGGACGTAATCAAGATCGAGGATCCGGGCGCCGGCGGCGATGTCGGACGCTACGTGCCGCCATACCAGGAGGGCACCGACTCGCTCTTCTTCGAGACTTTCAACCGCGGCAAGCGGAGCGTCTCACTCGACCTGAGAAGCGACGCGGGCCGCGCCGTCTTCGCTGACCTCGTGCGCGCCTCACACGCCGTCTTCAGCAACCTCCGCGGCGACGGGCCCGCGAAGCTCGGGCTCACCTACGAGCACCTGCGCGACGTCAACCCGATGATCGTCTGCGTGTCGCTGACCGGCTTCGGAATGAGCGGCCCCCGCGCCGGCGATGCGGGCTACGACTACATCATTCAGGCGATGGCCGGCTGGATGAGCTTGACCGGCGACCCCGACTCGCCGCCGACCAAGAGCGGCCTGTCCCTCGTCGACCTCTCCGGCGGTTATGTCGCGGCGATCGCGCTACTAGCGGGCATCCACCGCGCCGAGCGCGACGGTGTCGGCTGTGACGCCGACGTCTCGCTGTTCGAGACGGCGCTCAGCGAGTTGATGTACGTCGGCACGTGGGCCGCGACGCACGGCCACGTGGCACCTCGCCGCGCGAACAGCGCCCACCCATCGATCGTGCCCTTCCAGGCGTTTGCGACGAGCGACGGCCACATCACCGTCGCCGCGGCCAAGCCCCACTTCTGGGAGCGCTTGTGTGCCGCGATCGAGCACCCCGAGCTCCTCTCGGATCGCCGCTACCGCGACTTCGCGGCGCGCGACGCCAACCGCGAAACGCTCATCGCCTCGCTGGACGCCGTCTTCGCGACGCAGAGCACCGACGTCTGGATCGAGCGCCTCGCCGCCGCCGGCGTCCCCGCGGGGCGCGTCAACGACGTGGCGCAGGCGCTCGCCGACGAGCAGACCGTGGCAAGAGATGCGATCGTCGCCTACGAGCATCCGACGCTCGGCACGGTGCGCCAGGCCGCGAGCCCGCTGCGTTTGAGCGGCGATCTTCCGGAGCCCTCGCGCGCACCGTTGCTCGGCGAGGACACCGAGAGCGTGCTGCGCGAGGTTTGCGGCTACGACGAGGCGCGGATCGCCGAACTCGCCGCCGCGGGAATTCTTGGAATACAGAGCTGATCGAAGCGAGAGGAGCGCAGATGGGCAGAGTCGACAACAAGGTCGTGGTGATCACCGGGGCCGCAAGCGGCCAGGGCGCGGCCGAGGCGGCGGCGCTTGCCGCCGAGGGCGCGACCGTCGTCGCAACCGACATCCAGGAGCCACTCGAGGCGCTTGCCGACGGCGTCGTGTTTCGCAAGCTCGACGTCACGAGCCCCGAGGATTGGGAGCTCACCGCTGCTTGGCTGGCCGGCGAGCACGGCGTTGTCCACGGCCTCGTCAACAACGCCGGAATCACCTGGCGCGCGCGGCTCGACGAGGTTCGCCTCGAGGACTGGGACAGGGTCCTGCGCACGAACCTGACGAGCGCGATGCTTGGCATCCAGGCGATCGTGCCGCTGATGACGCAGGGCGGATCGATCGTCAACATCAGCTCGCGCGCGGCGCTCTCCGGTCACTTCACATCGGCCTACACGACCGCGAAATGGGGCTTGCGCGGGCTTTCGCGCGTCGCAAGTCTCGAGTTCGGCTCGCGGGGCATCCGCTCCAACTGCCTGCTTCCCGGCTACATCGACACGCCAATGGTGCGCACGGCGCCGCCGGCGTTCCGCGAGGCGTCGATGAAGGAGATTCCGCTCGGCCGCGGCGGCACCCCGGGCGACATCGCGCCGCTCGTCGTCTACCTGATCTCGGACGAGTCGAGCTACGTGAGCGGGACCGAGATCAGCGTCGACGGCGGCGAGGCCGCACATGGCGGGACGAAGGTCTACTCGGACCTCCTGCGCAGCATGGAAGTGTCGAACTGATGGCCGCCTAGACGGTCCAGCCAGCCTGGGGCTGCGGAAAGGCCTCGGCCACCTCGGGCGCGTCGCGCTTGTAGACCATGAAGCTGCGGCGGAACTCGATGACGACCTCGGACCGCTGGTTGATGCCGCGCGTGCGAATGCCGACGATCCCGACGCTCGGCCGCGTCTGTGACTCGCGCGCCTCGAGAACCTCGCTCTCGGCCCACAGCGTGTCGCCGGCGAAGACCGGGTTTGGCAGGCTGATCGAGTCCCAGCTGAGGTTCGCCGTGGCGTTCTCGCTCGTGTCGGCGACGCTGAGGCCGACGACGATCGCAAGCGTCAGGCAGGAGTTGACGAGCGGGCGGCCGAAGCGCGTGCGCGCGGCGAACTCGCTGTTGAAGTGGATCTGGTTGGTGTTGCAGGTCAGCAACGTGAACCAGGTGTTGTCGGCCTCGCTGACGGTGCGCCCGAGGCGGCTGCGGTGGACATCGCCAACCACGAGGTCCTCCAGGAAGCGGCCGCGCCAGAGCTTTGGCGCGGGATCGTGCTCGCTCATCGAGACCTCCAGTCGTCGTCCACAGTTTTGTCAGACATATTCAGCCGCCGAACGGCACGCGCGGCTGTCCGAGCGCCTCTCGCGCGATCTCGCCGTACATCAGGTCGCGGAACTGCGGATTGCGATGTGCGACGCCCACCGCGAGGTCGCGGAACACGCGCGTCATGCGCTGACCGTCGCGGGCGACTGACGCGCCAACCGTCTTCCACAGGTCGTCGTTCATCACATCCCACGCGTCAAGCATGATCTCGCGGGCGATGCCTCCGAGCAGCATGTCATCGCCGTACGTGTAGTCGATGCCCTGCTCGATGTTGCGCCGGCAGAACCACATGTGGCGTTCCGCCGTGTCGCGCAGCGCCGCCTCGGCGGTCGCGATGTGGGTCAGCGCGCGGCCGAACCAGCGCTGATTCTCGGCGTCCTCGACGCGCGGCCCGAACGGGGGGAGCGCCGTCGTTCTTGTCCGCATCAGCCGTTCGTATTCATCCAGCGCGTTGTAGACGCCGCCGACCATCACCGCCGCCAGCGACATCGTGAAAACGCACAGCGCGCGACCGGCGTACATCGGATTGCCGTGCAGCCGCGAGCCGTGAGTGCCGCCGCTGACGTCGATGTCGATCATGTTGGCCTCGAAAGCCCAGCACGGCGGGATCCGGGCGTGCTCGAAGCGGATGCTGTGCGAGCCCGACCCCTTGAGGCCAACCATGTCGCCCCAGTCATCGAGCATCTCCCACTGGCTGCGCGGCGCGACGAACAAAAGCAGCGGAGGAGGCGCCCCCTCGCCGTCGACAGGAAGCAGCGCCTGACCCATGTAGAAGGTCGAATACGGCGTGCCGGACGCAAACGCCACCTGGCCCTCGATCAGCCAGCCGTCCTCCTCGCGAGTGGCCGGTCCGACCGGGGCAGCGACCGAGCTCGCGCGGAAGTCTCCGCCGGCGAAGATCTCGTCCTGCGCTTCCTGTGGCCACCACGAGCCGACCATCAACGCGTGGTTCATCGTCAACCCCAGGCACCAGCCCGTCGAGACGCAGCCGCGGGCGATCTCCTGAACGACCCGGACGTAGGTCGGCACGTCGAACTCGTAGCCGCCGTAGCGTCGCGGGACGTAGAGGTGGTAGAAGCCGGCGTCCAAGAACCGCTCGTGCATCTCGGCCGAGTAGAAGGTGCGCTTCTCGGTCTCCGCCTGGTCGGCGACCAACTCCGGGCGAAGTGCCACGGCGCGCGCGATCAGATCCTCGCGCGTCAATCCCGGCTCCGGAGGCGGCTTGAGCCGCTCGCCGGTCACGACGACAGCCGCCCGGCGAGGCGATGAGACGCGACCTCCGCCCCCATCGCGAGTGTTTCGAGCTTGGCCCAGGCAATCTGGGGGTGGATGCGACCGCCAAGGCCGCAGTCGGTCGCGGCGATCACGCGATCGGGGCCGACGATGCGCGCGAAGCGCTCGACGCGGTCGGCTACGAGCTCGGGGTGTTCGAGCACGTTCGTCGCGTGCCCGACGACTCCGGGCACGAGGACGATGTCATCCGGGATCTTGCGGTCCTGCCAGACGCGCCACTCGTGCTCATGGCGCGCATTGCCCGCCTCGAACGAGTACGAGCCCACCTCGATCGTCAGCAGCATGTCGATCAGGTCGGCCATCGGGATGTCGGTCGAGTGCGGGCCGTGCCAGCTCCCCCAGCAGCAGTGAAAGCGGGTGAGTTCGCGCGGAATGCCACGCAGCGCGTGGTTCAGCGCCTCGACTCGGAGCATCGTGAACGCCCGGTAGTCCTCGAGCGACGGCTCAGTCGGGAACTGGTCCCAGTTCTCGGCAAACGACGGCTCATCGATCTGGACGACGACGCCGGCACCGGTGATCGCGAGGTATTCCTCGCGGAGCACCTCCGCGCACGCCCACACGAACTCCTCCTCGGTGGCGTAGTGGGAGTTCCCCATTCGGGAGGCGCTGCCCGGGCCCAGCGAGCACATGAACGCCCGCTCGACGCCCGCCGCCGCCATACCCTTCTTGAGGTTGGCGATGTCGCGCGCCACCTGCGCCTGCCCCGTGTACGCCAGCGGACCGTCGCAGACCGGCAGCATCATCCCGATCTCGGGTTCGTCATCGGCGGTCGACTTTGCGCTCGCAGCCGCGCCGCTCTCCGGATCGCCGTAGGCATCGGCAAAACGGTTCCAGTCGCGTCGCTGCATGAACGTCCCGAGCGCGATCGTGCTCGTCGGCGGCCGCGACGGTACGTCCGCCATGCCTGTCCAGAGGCCGAGCCCTCCAAGGCGGCCGAAGATGTAACTCCACCACGCCCCGTAGTCGACCTTCGAGCCCATCGCGTGGCCGTATTCGCCGTCGTTGGGCAGGTCGATGCCGATCTCGTGCTGGCGGGCGACGACCTCGACGGTCGCTGCTTGCAGATGCTCCGCATAGTCCTGATCGTCGACCGGCTCGCCGTCGAAGCGTCGTCGGTTGAGCTCGATCAGGGCGTCGGGCCGTGGCAGGCTGCCCGCGTGACTCGTGAGAATGCGCTCGGCCATAGAAGGTCCTCCCTGCGGTCTAGTGCTTGGCGGCTGCCTCTTCCTCACAACGACTCTACGCAAGCTGCGTCGGCGCACGCCGCCATCGCCCCTGCGCGACATCGACAGCCACGTCCAGCTTGTGTCTGACTTTAGCCCGATGAGTTCTGGCGTGCAAGCGTGCGAGCGCCGAGCGCATCCGGTGTTCCGGGCTCCGAGAAGGCCTCCCGCTGGTTCGCGTTGTACGGTAGGCCTTCGTGCACTCCTCCATGCCACATCGCCGCGATTGAACGCACCGTCCGCGGTTACGGAAGCGACTGCAGGCGCACGGGCTACGCGCGGCGCCAGCGTTAACAGAGCCAGGTCGGGCGGCTAGGATCCAATGTCAGACATCAGAGGAGGCAGTCCGTGGGAGTGAGCACGACGGAGAGCGAGCACGACGGCGTGCTTCGCCACCCCCAGGCGACCGCGGAGGCGATGGCCGCGGAGTCCTGGGACGGTCGCCGCTGCTCCTACATCCCGCTGCTCCCCCTCGACATCGACGTTTCGGTCGAGCTCCATACCGAAGCCCGCCTCGACGTGGACCCGATCACCTATCAGGTGCTCCGCTCGCGCCTGTGGCACAAGAACCTCGAGCACGGCGACGTCATCCAGCGAGTCTCAGGCTCCGCACCGGTCGTGTACTCCCGCGACTATGCCACGGCCATCTGCACCGAGGACGGCGACGTCGTCGTCGTCAGCCCGACGATCCAGTTCTTCTCGGCGCTCGCCGACCTGATCGTCAAATGGACGCTCGAGCACCGAAGCGCCGCGCCCGGGATCCGCGACGGCGACGTGTTCCTCCAGAACGACCCCTACATCGGCGCCGCACAGCAATCCGACACCTCCTTCTATGCCCCGATCTTCTGGGACGGAAAGCTCTTCTGTTGGATCTTCAACACGCTCCACGTCGGCGACATCGGCGGCGTCGACCCCGGTGGATGGGCGGTCAACGCGCGTGACTTCTTCGATGAGAGCATCGCCGTCCCGCCCGTCAAGCTCGTCGAGCAGGGCAAGGTGCGCTGGGACGTCGCCGAGGCCTTCGTGCGCGCCAGCCGCGAACCAGACTCGATCCTCCTGAACGTCAAGAGCGCGCTCGCCGGACTGCGCGCCGTCCGCGAACAGATGCTCGAAATGCTGCACGCGTACGGCCCCGAGGTCGTCAAGGGCGTGATGCGCAAGGCGATCGCCGACTGCTCGCGCGTCGTCGGCGAGCGGCTCGCGCGGATCCCCGACGGCAGCTGGAGCGAGCGGCTCTACGTGACAGGGCTGATGCCCGGCGAGGGCACGACGCACCAGGAGGTCCTGACGCTGACGAAGACCGGCGATCGCCTGCTGTGCAGCAACGCCGGGACGTCCCCGCAAGGCGGCGCGGGCAATTCGACCTACGGGTTCCTGCGCGCAGCGATGGTTGGCGCAGTCGGCGCCGCGGTGGCCTGGGACCAGCTCGGCTGCGCCGCGGGCGTCGCCGACCACATCACCTTCGAGCCCGTCGCCGGGACGCGCAACGTCGCGCGCTGGCCGGCTGCGGTGTCGGCACACCAATCGACCTTCATCACGCTCGACCTCGCAGCGGCTGTGACCAACCGGATGCTCCTGTGCGCGCCCGCCGACCTGCGCCGGCGCGCCTGCGCGGGCGGCGGGCTCTCGCTCCCACTCGGCGACGTGTCGTTTGGCCTCGACGAGCAGGGCCGCCTAGTCTCGACGCCCGCGAGCGCGGGCCAGGCCCTGCTTGGGGGGGCGCTCGGGGCTTTCTCGATTCGCGACGGCGTGGACAGCGGCGGCTCCTGGTGGATGGTCGGATCGACGGCGGGGAACGTCGAGGAGAGCGAGGAGACGGGCGTGGCGCTCGTCCTGTTCCGCGCCGAGAACCCCGACAGCGGCGCACCCGGTCGCTGGCGCGGTGGTAACAGCCTCGTCTGCGGCTGGACGCCGCACAAGGTCCCGATCGCCGCCGCGCAGATGATCTGGGCCGATCCGAGCGCGAATCCCGTCGTCGGCGTCGCCGGCGGCATGCCGGGCATGGGCGGAAACTTCCTGCGGCTCGGAACCGACGGCGTCGGAGCCCTGTTGCGGGCCGGGACTCTGCCGGGCGAACGTGCGACCGTCGAGCGAGAGGCGGGGGCGCTCAGCCGGCTGCACCCCAAGGCGATCGTGATCCCGCTTCCGCCGGGCGACTGCGTGATCGTTGAGTTCAACGGCTCGGGCGGCTATGGCGATCCGATCCTGCGCGAGCCCGAACGCGTCGCCGCCGACGTGCGCGACGGCAAGGTCAGCCGCGACGCCGCCGCGCGGCACTACGGCGTGGTGCTCGCGGACGACCTTTCACCCGATACCGAGGCGAGCGCCGCCCGCCGCGAGGAGATCCGCGCCGGCCGCCGCTCGGGCGACGGCGGCGAAACGCCGCTCGGTCCGGTTCCCGACGGCTCGATCGTGCTGCGCGGCGCCGGCGGAAGCGTTGATCTCGCGCTGCACGACGGCGAGCACGTCTGGTGCTGCAGCCACTGCGCCGAAAACCTCGGGCCGGCGGGCGAGAACTTCAAGCTCCGCGCGATCCGTCGCCAGGATCCCCCACCCTCGGTCGACGCGCACATGTATCCGGACCCGACCGAGTTCTCGCAGACCGAGCTTCTGCTTCGCCGTTACGCCTGCCCGGCCTGCGCCACGCTGCTCGCCCACGAGTTCTGTCTCGCCGACGATGAGCCGTGGCACGACTTCCGCATCGAGCTTGGCGGAGTCGGCGCGTGAGCGGCTACTTGGTCGGCGTCGACATCGGCGGCACGTTCACCGACTGCGCGATCGTGGCCCCCGGCGGCGCGATCCGCAAGGGCAAGGTGCCGACCCGCAGCGAGGACCGGGCGGCAAGCTTCTTCGAGGCGATCGCTGAGGCGGCGGCGGGCTTCGAGCTGACGCTTGGGGAGCTGCTCGCGCAGGCGGAGCGGATCGTCCATGGCACGACAACCGGCACCAACGCGCTGATCACGCGCGCCGGAGCGCGCGTCGGACTCCTCACGACCGCCGGCCACGGCGATGCGATCGCGATCATGAAGGGCGCGGGGCGGCTTGCGGGCCTCGATGGGGACGTCTTGCTCGACCTTGCCGGAACGAACAAACCCGAGCAGATCGTGCCCCGCATCCGCGTCGCCGAGGTCAACGAGCGCATCGACTTCGAGGGCGAGGTCGTCGTCGACCTCGACGTCGCCTCCGCCGAGCGCGCACTGGACGCCTTAACCGGCGCGGATATCGACGCCCTGACCGTGAGCCTGCTGTGGTCGCCGCGTAACGACGAGCACGAGCAGCGCGTCGCAGAGCTCGCGCGCGAGCGCCACCCGGAGCTGTTCGTGACCGCCGCGTCAGAGGTCTCGGCGCACGTCGGCGAATACGAACGCACGATGACCGGCATCATCAACTCCTATATCGGGCCGCTGATGAACGACTACGTGGCAGCGATCGAGTCGGGCGCGCGCGAGCACGGCTACCAGGGCCGGATCATGTACGCCCAGTGCGCGGGCGGCACGATCACCGCCGAGGAGGTACAGCGGACGCCGATCCGCACCGTCCATTCGGGCCCGGTCATGGGCACGCTCGGAAGCGTCTTCCTCGGCGAGCGGATGGGCGAGCGCAACATCATCGTCACCGACATGGGCGGCACGTCTTTCGACGTGAGCGTGATCCGCGACGCGGCGCCCGACCTGCGCGAGCAGTCGATCCTCGAGCGCTTCGAGATCGCCCTGCCGATGGTCTACGTCGACTCGATCGGAGCGGGCGGCGGATCGATCGCTCACCTCGACGACTCGGGCGGGCTCCAGGTCGGGCCTCAGTCGGCCGGCGCCCATCCGGGACCGGCCTGCTACGGCCAGGGCGGCACCGAGCCGACCGTGACCGATGCCGACGTGGTTCTCGGCATCGTCGACCCGGACAACTTCCTGCACGGCGCCGCGAAGCTCGACCGCGACGCCGCCGAACGGGCGATCATGCGGGTCGCCGAGCCGCTTGGCCTGAGCCTCCACGAAGCGGCCGCCGGAATCAGTCGAATCGTCGACGCCAAGATGGCCGACCTGCTTCGGCGGATGAGCGTCCTGCGCGGTCTTGACCCGCGCGAGTTCACCTGCTTCGCCTACGGCGGGATGGGACCCGTGCACGCCTCCGCGGTGGCGCGCGAGGTGGGGATGCGGCGGCTCGTGATCCCCCTCCCCCACATCGCCCCCGTCTGGTCGGCGTTCGGCTCGACGGTCGCGGACGTCGTCCACGTCTACCAGCGCCCGCAGCGCCATCGCCTGCCCGTCGAGGCGGCGGTTCTCGAGGCGGTCTTCGCAGAGCTCGAGGAACAGGGCCGCGCGGTGCTCGCGTCGGAGGGCTTCGCCGCCGAGCGGATCGAACTGCGCCGCTCACTGCGGATGCGCTACGCGGCGCAGGTCCACGACATCGAAGTTCCCCTCGAGCCGGGCGCGCCACTTGACTCTGACGCTGTGACCGCCGCGTTTGCCTCGCTCTACGAGACGCTTCATGGTGAGGGGTCTGGTCACCCTGAGGGCGGGATCGCGATCACGACGCTCGTGATCCGCGCGCGCGGGCTGACCGAGCCGCTTGAGCTCGCGACGCCGCCGGCGGCCGAGCAGCCGCACTGGAGCAGCCGCCAGGTCTACTGGTATGAACAGGGCGGTTTCGCAGACACGGCGCTGCTGCGCCTTCAGGAGGGCGGCGTCGGCGAGAAGCTTGAGGGGCCGCTCCTGATCGAGCTGCCAGACACCGTCGTTGTCGTCAGACCCGGCCAGAGCGCGAGCTTCGGCGAGCTTGGCAGCCTGACGATCGAGCTGTGAGGAGAAACGAGAGATGAGCGCAGGCAGCGCAGCGCCGGTCGCCCCGCCCGAGCCCGAGCTGACTCCCGAGCAGCTGATCGCCCGCGCCGCAGCGCTTCGGCCAATGCTCGTTGAGCGCCAGGCCGAGGTCGAGGAGCGCACGTACTACGCCGAGGACGTGCACCGCGAGATCGAACGCGCCGGGATCTACCGGACATTCATCCCGCGCCGCTACGGCGGCTACGAGTTCGACGTCGGCACCTTCGCGCGGATCGGAATCGAGCTCGGCCGCGGCTGCGCGTCTTCGGCCTGGTGCTGTCTGCTGGCCTCAAACCACGCCCTGCTCGTCGGTTCCTTCTTCGGCGAGCGCACGCAGGAGGAGGTGTTCAACGGCGGCGACTTCCGCTCGCCAGCCGTGACCGCGCCGGTCGGCGTCGCAAAGCGGACCGCCGACGGCTGGGAGCTGACCGGCAGCGTCGCCTACGCCTCAGGATCGCCCTACTCGACGCACTACCTCGGCCAGTCGCTGACGCCGGGCGAGACCGCCGACGGCCCACCCGGGCCGCAGCTCCTGTTCATCGCGCCGCGCAGCGAGTGGGAGATGGTCGAGGGCTCTTGGGGTGACCTGCTGGGGCTGAAGGGCAGCGGGTCACACACGCTGCGCTTCCAAGGCGGGCGCGTGCCAAGCCACTACGTGCTCGAAGACACGCTGATGGTCGACGTCGACGTCAGTGACCCGGCCCGCGTGCCCGGCGTCGCGCTGCACGGCAACCCGATGTACGGCGGTCGGACGATGGGCATCTTCACGATCACGCTCGCCGCCGTGATGGTCGGCGCCGTGCTCGGCGCGCTCGATGACTACGAGCGCCAGCTGCACGAGAAGAACACGGCCCTTCCTCCGTTCGTGCCGCGGCGCGAGGACCCCGACTACCAGCGCTGGTTCGGCGCCGCGATGGCGAAGATCGCGACCGCTGAGGCGGCGCTGCTACACGCCTGCGACACGCACATGGCGCACTGCCGCGCCGCCGCCGAGGGCGTCCCCTACACGTGGGGAGCCGACATGCTCGTTGGCTGCATCGCGCGCGAGGTCATGGTCATGGCCTGGGAGACGATGCAGAGCGACATCTTTCGCACGTCCGGGTCAAGCGCCGCGCGCCACGGTGAGCGGATCGAGCGCATCTTCCGCGACCTCTCGATGGGCAACAGCCATCGCAACGTGCTGCTGCGCGACCTCTCCTACCGCGAAATCGCGCGCGCACGGCTCGGCCTGCCAAAGGCGATGGGGCAGCAGCGGACGACGTCGGCCCGCACGTCCGGCCAGAGCTAGTCGCCGCCGCGCATGTCGCGCGGCCAGATTCCCTGCTTGCCCGGCGAGAGGATGCCGTTCGGGTCGAGGAGGTCCTTGAGGCGCTCGTTGAGGCGACGCTGCGCGTGGTCGCCCCAGTCGAACTGGTCGGCGACGACGTCCATGCTCTGGATGTTTGTCCGGTACACGGGGTAGCCGGTTCTCGCGAGCTCCGCGACCATCTCGTTGTAGGCGGCGTAGGCCGCCGTCGTCGCCTCCTCGTCGCGCGTGTCGAAGACGAGCGCGGTGATGTGCAGGGCGACCTTCTGGAGAAGGATGATTCCCGCCGAGTAGCGCAGACCGTGGCGCTCGTACATCGCCCGGCGTGCGCGGATCGTGGCTACGACGTCGGCGCCGGTCTGCGGCCCGATCGCCGACAGATCCAGGTGCCCGGCGTCCTCGCCGTTGAGCTCCTTGAACATCTCGATCAGCTCAAGCCCCGGGATCCCGCCCTGGACCTTGTCGTCGTGCATCGCCACGGCGGTCCGCTCGTCGTCGCCGCGGAAGGTCCGCCGGCCGAACTCGACACCGGGGATGGCCGACAGCGCCTGCTCGACGATCTCATAGTTGAGGTCGACGACCGCCTCGCGGCCGTAGAGGGCGAAGCGCACCATCCAACCGCCGCCCGTCGGGTCGCGGCCCGCCTCGCTCGGGACGCCGAGGCCTACCAGCGGGTGGTTTCGGATCACGCCCTCGAGCATCAGCTCGCGCAGCGCGTCGACGACATCGCCGACCGTCTCCTCCTCGCGCCACGTCGCCCAGCACGACGCGTAGACCTCCGGCGCGCGCATCAGCCACACGCCCATCTTGGTGACGATGCCGAAATTCGACTGGAAGAAGAGCCCCGAATGGTTGGGGCCGAAGGACTCACGGAAGAGGTTCCACGACTTGCTCGTGCTCATCCCGCCCATCCCGGTCCGCAGCAGCTCGCCGTTTGCGAGCACGACCTCCATGCCGCACTGCGTCGTCGGGTGATCGCCGTAGATCGTGTAGCCGCGACCGCTGTCGAGGGTGTTGCCGACGACGCTGCCCCAGCCGAGGTCGGGGATCGAGGGCCAAAGCCGGTGGCCCCCGGCCTGGAGGTGTTCGTAGAGGTCGAAGAAGCGCACGCCCGGCTCGACGACGGCGTAGGCGAGGTCGTCGTCCACCTCGAGCACGCGGTTCATCTTGCGGAAGCTGAGCTGGATCGACCCGCGCACGCGCGGGGCCGGCCCGCCGTAGGCGTAGTTGCGGCCCTGCCCGAAGGTCCACAGCGG
>DATGHN010000019.1:0-4460 GCA_035308005.1 Solirubrobacteraceae bacterium | reverse complement strand
TGCGCCTTCCGCGCGAGCGGCGTCACGTCCGCCACCGCGGCCGGGGCGGCCCGCTCGGCCTGGTCGTTGACGACCCGCCAGAGGCGCGCGAGGAACCGCCACATGCCCTCGACCCCCGTGTCCTGCCACTCCTTGTCCTGGTCGGCGGGCCCCATGAAGAGGATGTACAGCCGCAGGGCGTCCGCGCCGAAGCGCTCGACGAGCTCGTCGGGGGAGACGGCGTTCCCCTTCGACTTCGACATCTTGGCCCCGAAGCGGTAGATCATCCCCTGGTTGAAGAGCCGCGCGAAGGGCTCGCGAAAGCCGACGAGCCCGAGGTCGTAGAGCGCCTTCGTGAAGAAGCGCGCGTACATCAGGTGGAGGATCGCGTGCTCGATGCCGCCGATGTACTGGTTCACCGGAAGCCAGTAGTCAACGACCTCACGCGCGAAGGGAGCCTCGTCGTTGGCGGGGTCGGTGTAGCGCAGGAAGTACCACGAGGAGTCGACGAAGGTGTCCATCGTGTCCGTCTCGCGCCGGGCCGGGCCGCCGCAGGTCGGGCAGCTCGTCGCGACCCAGTCCTCGGCGGCGGCCAGCGGCGAGCGACCCTTGGGGGCGTAGTCCTCGACGTCGGGCAGGAGCACCGGCAGCCGATCCTCGGGGAGCGCCACGAGGCCGTGCTCTTCGCAATAGACGACCGGAATCGGGCAGCCCCAGTAGCGCTGGCGCGAGATCAGCCAGTCGCGCAGGCGGAAGTGGACGGCGCCGCGGCCACGGTCGGCGTCCTCGAGCCAATCGATGATCGCGCGCTTGGCCTCGAGGTTTCCGAGGCCGTTGAAGCGCTCCTGCGAGTTGATCAGAGCACCCTCGCCGGTGTAGGGCAGCTCGCCCCCGGCCGGATCCTCGATGACGCGCCGCAGCGGCAGGCCGAACGCGGCGGCGAAGCCGAAGTCGCGCTCGTCGTGGCCAGGCACGGCCATGATCGCACCCGTCCCGTACTCCATCAGCACGTAGTCGGCGACGAACATCGGGATCTGCTCGCCGTTCACAGGGTTGGTGACGGTCCGCCCGAGCGCGACGCCGGTCTTGGCCTTGCCGGTATCGCCCCGCTCCTCGGGCGACTCGCGCAGCGCGCTCGAGACGTAGTCGTGGACGGCGCGCTCGTCGGCGCTGCCGGCGGCAAGTCGCAGCACGTCAGGGTGCTCGGGCGCCATCACGAAGAACGTCGCGCCGAACAGCGTGTCGGGCCGCGTCGTGAACACGCGGTAGTCGATCCCGAGCTCGTCGCAGCGAAAGATCACCTCGGCGCCCTCCGAGCGCCCGATCCAGTTGCGCTGCATCGTCTTGACGTGCTCGGGCCAGGCGATCGTGTCGAGGTCCTCGAGCAGGCGCTCCGCGTAGTCGGTGATGCGCAGGAACCACTGCTCGAGCTGGCGCAGCTCGACCGCCGCGCCGCAGCGCTCGCAGTGCCCGTTGATCACCTGCTCGTTGGCGAGGACGGTCGCGTCGTTGGGGCACCAATTGACCGCCGCCTCCTTGCGGTAGGCGAGGCCGGCCTCGAACAGCTTCAGGAAGATCCACTGGGTCCAGCGGTAGTAGCGCGGCTCGTGCGTGCCGAACTCGCGCGACCAGTCAAACGAGATGCCCCAGCGGCGGAAGTCGACCTGGAAGGCCGCGATCGACGCCGCCGTCGACTCGCGCGGATGAACCCCCGTGTTGATCGCGTGGTTTTCGGCCGGCAGCCCAAAGGCGTCGTAGCCGATCGGGTGAAGGACGCGACCCCCGGTGCGCCGGCGGTAGTGAGCGACGGCGTCGCCGATCGCGTAGTTCTTGAGGTGCCCGACGTGCGGCTCGCCGCTCGGGTAGGGCAGCATCTCGACCACGTAGGTCGTCTGTGGGAAGTCGTCGTTGGGCACCTCCCAGGTGTGCTCTGCCTCCCAGATCGCCTGCCAGCGCGGCTCGATCTCGGATGGGTCGTAGCGCTGCTCGCTCATCGACTTTCCAGACTATTTGGTGACTCAGTCGGGAGGGAGCACGCCAGCGGCTCGCATATCCTCTGCGTCCGCATGGGAGCGGTCTTCGAGTTCGCAAGCCGCCGCCGCGCGAAGTGGGTGCTCGTCACCGCCTGGCTCCTCGCGGCTGCCGCGGCGGGATCGGTAGCGGGTCACTTCCAGAGCGCACAGCGCAACGACACGACCTCCTACCTCCCCGGTGACGCCGAGTCCTCGCGCGTCATTGACGCGATCAAAGCCGCCGGCGGTGGCAGCGAGATCACGCAGACGGTCGTCGTCTTCGCCCGCGACGCGGCGAAGCTCTCTGCGGCGGACGTCAGCGCGATCGCGGCGGACCGCGCAAGGATGGCGGCCGAGCTCCCCGGCGGCACGCTCGGTCCCGAGGCCCCGGTGCGCTCGCGCGACGGGGAAGCGGCGCTGCTCGGGCTCGGCCTTCGCCTGCACGGCTCGACCAAGGTCCTCGACCGTGACGTTTCGCTGATCAAGCGGATCGTGCACTCGAGCGCGCCGCCTGGTCTTGCCGCGAAGGTGACCGGGCCGGGCGGCGTCTCCTATGACGCAAGCCAGGTCTTCAAGTCGATCAACAGCAAGCTCCTGCTCGTCACGGTGTCGCTCGTATTCGTGCTGCTGATCCTGATCTACCGAAGCCCGATTTTCTGGGCGATCCCGCTGCTCTCCGTCGGCGCCGCCGAAGCCATCGCCGAGGGAGTCGGCTACCTCCTCACGCAACTCGGGGTGACGGTCAACTCGCAGTCGGCGGGGATCCTGACGGTGCTCGTCTTCGGAACGGGGACCGACTACGCGTTGCTGTTGGTCTCGCGATACCGCGAGGAGCTGCGCCGGCACGAGAGCCGGCACGAGGCGATGCGGATCGCGCTGCGGCGGGCCGGGCCGGTCATCTTCGCGAGTGCGATGACGGTGATCCTGGCGCTGCTGTGCGTCCTCTCCGCCGAGGTCAACAGCACCCGCGGCCTCGGCCCGATCTCGGCGATCGGCGTCGCGCTCGCGATGCTCGTAACGCTGACGCTCCTCCCCGCGCTGCTGCTGGTCGCCGGCCGCCGCGCGTTCTGGCCGTTCATTCCGCGCTTTGGGTCAAGCGGCGCCGATGAGACGCACGGGCCCTGGCGAGGGGTCGCCGAGCGCGTCGGACGCCGCCACCGGGCGATCGCGGCGGCGACGATCGCCGTACTCGCCGTCCTCTGCATCGGGCTGACCAGCCTCGACACCAACCTCTCCGGCAGCGACGCCTTCACCGGGGTCGTCGAGTCACAGGTCGGCCAGCAGCTCCTCGGGCGCCACTTCCCGGCCGGCGAGAGCTCGCCGCTTCAGATAGTGCTTCCGTCCAGCGCGCACCTCGCGGCGGTGCGCGCGGCCGTCGCGCGAGCGCCGGGAGTGAGCCGGGAGAGCGCGGCGCTCAGCGCGACGATCGTCAGCCCCATCACCGGCGCCGCGATCTTCACCGCGGCGCTGTCGGTCGATCCGACGAGCCAGTATGCGATGTCGCTGATCGCGCCGATTCGCCGCATCGCCAAGGCGGCGGGCGGGGCCGGCGTGCTCGTCGGCGGCGCGACCGCCCAACAGCGCGACCTCCACGTCGCGGCGGCGCGCGACGACCGCGTCGTCGTACCGCTGATCCTGATCGTCGTGATGATCGTTCTGGGACTGCTGCTGCGCTCGATCGTGGCGCCGATCCTGCTCGTGGGGACCGTGATCTTCTCCTACGCCGCCGCGCTCGGCGCCGGGGCGTTCGCCTTCTCCCACATCCTCGGCTACGCGGGCGAAGACCCGTCCCTGATTCTCTTCAGCTTCCTGTTCCTGGTGGCGCTCGGCTGCGACTACAACATCTTCCTGATGGCAAGAGCGCGCGAGGAGTCGGCATCCGGCGACACCCGCCGCGGCGTGCTGCGAGCGCTTTCGGTCACCGGCGCCGTGATCACCTCGGCGGGAATCGTCCTTGCGGGCACGTTCTCGGCACTCGCCTCCCTGCCGCTCGTGGCGTTCGCCGAAGTCGGTCTGGTGATCGCCTTCGGCGTCCTGCTCGACGCGTTCCTCGTGCGCACTGTGCTCGTGCCGGCGCTCGTGCTCGAGATCGAAGGCCGCGTCTGGTGGCCGTCCGCGCTTTCGCGCGGGCGCGCAGCCGCTCGCTAGAATCGGGCTTCGCACCGCGCGGGGCTATAGCTCAGCTGGGAGAGCGCTTGCATGGCATGCAAGAGGTCGTCGGTTCGAGCCCGACTAGCTCCATCGAACGAACGCCTTCGCAGGCTCGGCCCGTGCGTTCGTCGCGAGATGCAGACGGAGACCTGGAGTCCGGCCGTTTCGGGCCACGGTTGCCGTCCGCATCGAGGTAGTGGCCGACGCCGACGAACTCGCGTGCGTCATCTGCCTTCCAGCTTGCAGGGTCAGGCTGCGAACGCGCCTGCGCCACACCGTGCAATGCGGCCCGCCGAGTGGCGCACGAAGTCGCTCTCG
>DATGHN010000018.1:0-2122 GCA_035308005.1 Solirubrobacteraceae bacterium | reverse complement strand
CGGTGAGCGGGATGACGCTGCGCCAGTTCGCGCTGGCGGCCGGCACCTCCGCCTCGCGGCTGTCGGCCTACGAGCACGCCAAGGTGGCGCCCACGACCGACGTGCTCGGGCGGCTGCGGCACGCCGCGAGTCCAGCGCGCTCAGCCCGCCGCGGCGCCCAGCACCGACGCGACGTCGAGCTCCCCGACGCCGACGACGCCGCCGTCGAGCGCCTCGCCGGGCCGTAGCTCGACGCGGGAGCCGTACCCGTCCTTGCCCGGAGCGCGGTGCACGACCACGGCGTTCTGCGCGACGTCGATCACCCAGTACTCGGTGACGCCCGCGCGGGCATAGAGCGGCGGCTTGACGGCCAGGTCGCGCCGGCGGGAGGAGATCGCCACCTCGATCACCAGCTCGGCGCTCGCCGGGTGGTAGGGATCGGGCGTCCCGCGCGCGACGATGGCGAGGTCGGGCTCGGGCTCGGAGTCGCCGAGGCTCAGGGATCCCGTTACGCGCAGCCGGAAGCGGTCGTGGTCGAGCGCCGCCGCGAGCACCCTGTTCAGGTACTCGACGACCAGCCCGTGTTCGGGCGTCTTCGGGCTCATGTCGCAGAGGATCCCATCGATCAGCTCGATGTGCGTTTCCTCGTCGAATCCACCCGACTCGATCATCAGGTGGTACTCGTCGCTCGTGAGCCTGTGGAACTCCGAGATGTCAACAGCCACCGACACAGGGGAAGCGTAGCGCGGCTCGCCCATACGCAGCGAGGCCCGCCCATAGACTGAGTGGCGATGATCGAAGACCTCGTCGAGCAGATCGAGACGCGCTTCACGGAGCTCGGCGCGCAGCTCATCGACCCCGCCGTGATCGGCGACCGCGCGCGCTACGCGCAGGCGGGCCGCGACTACAGCCAGCTCGAGCCGGCGGCGCGACTGGCGGCGCAGTGGCGCCGGGCGCGGGACGACGCGGCCGGCGCGCAGGAGCTGCTGGCCGAGGATGGCGAGGATCAGGAGCTGCGCGAGCTGCTGCGCTCCTCGCGCGAGCGGATCGAGGGGCTCGAAGAGGAGATCCGCCTCGCGATGGTCGAAAGCGACCCCAACGACGAGAAGAGCGTGATCGTCGAAATCCAGGGCGGCGCCGGCGGCGAGGAGGCGGGGCTGTGGGCGGGCGACCTCTACCGGATGCTCACCCGCTACGCCGAGCGCCGCGGCTTTCAGGCGGAGCCGCTGGAGGTGGGGGAGGGCAAGTACACGTTCGCGATCAAGGGCGAGGGCGCCTACTCGGTGTTCAAGTTCGAGGGCGGCACGCACCGCGTGCAGCGCGTGCCCGCGACCGAGTCGCAGGGCCGCATCCACACCTCGACGGCGACGGTGGCGGTGCTGCCGGAGGCCGAGGAGGTCGAGGTGCAGCTCGACCCGAACGACCTGCAGATCGACGTGTACCGCTCGACCGGCCCGGGCGGGCAGTCGGTCAACACGACCGACTCCGCGGTGCGGATCACGCACAGGCCGACGGGGATGGTGGTGGCGATGCAGGACGAGAAGTCCCAGCTGCAGAACCGCGAGAAGGCGCTGCGGGTGCTGCGCGCGCGGCTGTATGAGCGGGCGCTCGCCGAGCAGCAGGCCGAGCTCGCCGCCGACCGCCGCGCGCAGGTCGGCACCGGCGATCGCGCGGAGAAGATCCGCACCTACAACTACGGCGAGCGGCGCGTCACCGACCACCGCATCAAGCTCACCGCCCACAACCTCGACGCGGTGCTCGAAGGCGAGCTCGACGAGTTCACGCAGGCGCTGCAGTCCGACGAGAAGCGCCGGCGCCTGGAGGCGCAGGCGGCGGTTTGAACGGCACGGCGATCGGCGACGCGCTCGACGGCGCGATCACCGCGTTCACCGCGGCCGGCCTCGACACTCCGCGCCTGGACGCCGAAGTGCTGCTCGCGCATGTGCTCGGCGTCGACCGTGCGCGGCTGCTCACCGACCGCGAGCTGGCGGTCGCCGGTCCCGCCGTGCGCCGCTTTCAGGAGGCCGTGCGCCGCCGCGCCGTCGAGCGCGAGCCGGTCGCATACATCCTCGGACGACGTTCGTTCCGTCGTCTCGAGCTGGCCGTCGATCCGCGCGTCCTCGTGCCGCGCCCGGAGACCGAG
>DATGHN010000017.1:0-15216 GCA_035308005.1 Solirubrobacteraceae bacterium | reverse complement strand
AGGAGCCCCAGCCCGGCGAGCGCCGCGAGCTCGTGCCCTCGCGCCGCGACGTCCCAACCTACGACCACGCTCCGGAGATGAGCGCCCGCCCGGCGGCCGAGGCGTTCATCGGCGCGTGGCGCGAAGAAGAGCCCCGCTTCGCGATCATCAACTTCGCAAACGCCGACATGGTCGGGCACACCGGCGTGATCGAGGCCGCCGTGCGCGCCGTTGAGACCGTCGACTCCTGTCTCGGCGACGTCGTCGCCGCGGTCCACGACTCCGGCGGCGCTTGCATCGTGACCGCCGACCACGGCAACAGCGACGAGATGCTGACGCCCGACGGGCAGCCACAGACGGCGCACTCGCTGAATCCGGTGCCGCTGATCGTCACGACCACCGCGGTCGCGCTGGGGCGCGAGGGCGTCCTCGCGGACGTCGCGCCGACGGCGCTCGAGCTGCTCGGCATCGAGCAGCCGCAGGCGATGACCGGCCGCTCGCTGCTTCAGTCCTGAGCGCCGCGGCGGCGCCGGCGCCGCCACCACCAGGCGCCTGCGAGCACCACGAGAACGCCGGCCACGATCACGCCGTAGCGGCCGATCTTGCTGAACACCTTTTCGACCCCGGTGCCGCCGTAGTAGGCGGCGAGCGCGACGCTCGTCGACCAGCAGATCCCGCCGAGGGCGTTCCAGACGACGAACGTCGGCCAACCCATCTCGCTCGCGCCGGCGAGCCAGGATGTCCAGACGCGCAGCCCGGTGATCCAGCGGCCGAGGAAGACCGCCTTGCCGCCGTGGCGCGCGAAGAACGGGTCGCCGATCTCGAGCACGCGGCGGCGCTCGGCTTCGAAGCGGCCCGGCCGCTCGAGCAGCTTGCGCCCGCCGCGCCGGCCGATCGCAAAGCCGATGTTGTCGCCGATGATCGCCCCGGCCGAGGCGACGATGATCACAAGCACGATCGATAGTCGTCCGCTGGCCGCGGCGAGGCCCGCGAAGATCACGGCGGTCTCGCCGGGCACCGGGACCCCCAGCGCCTCGACGCCGACGAACACGCCGAGCACCGGATAGCCGAGGTTCTGGGCGACGTGGAAGATGCTGCTGAAGATGCTGGCCAGCAACGGTGGCGAAGACGGTATCTAGGATGCCGAGATGCCGGCCTTCCGGATCACGGCGCGCGACGCGGGCAGCCGCGCCCGAACGGGCGTCATCTCGACCGCGCATGGCAACATCGCGACACCGGCCTTCGTGCCGCTCGCGACGAAGGGGAGCGTTCGCGGCGTCGCGGCGGCGGAGGTCGCGGCGCTCGGGTACGAGATGGTGCTCGGCAACACCTTCCACCTCCTCCTGCGGCCCGGCGGCGAGGTGGTCGAGCACTTCGGCGGGCTGCACCGCTTCATGGGCTGGGACGGCGCGGTGATCTCAGACTCCGGCGGCTTCCAGGTCTTCTCGCTCGGCCACGGCGGCGTCGCCGACGAGATCAAGGGCCGCCGCGGCGGGGCGGGGGAGGGGTCGATCGTCGCGATCGAGGAGGAGGGCGTGCGCTTTCGCTCGCCGATCGACGGCTCGCAGCGCTTCATCAGCCCCGAGATCTCGATGGCCGTCCAGGCGCAGCTCGGCTCGGACATCGTGCTCGCCTTCGATGAGTGCACGCCCTTTCACGTGACCCGCGAGTACACGGCGAGCTCGACCGAGCGCACCCACCGCTGGCTCGAGCGCGGGATCCGCTGGCGCGAGGAGCACCCGGGCCCGCAGTCGCTTCACTACGGGATCGTCCAGGGCGGGGTCTATGAGGACCTGCGCGTCGAGTCGACGCAGGCCGTCGTGGCGAGCGGTTGCGAGGGCGTCGCGATCGGCGGATCGCTCGGGGCCGACAAGGAGCAGATGTATGAGGTAGTCGGCTGGAGTACGCGCGAGCTCGAGCGCCTCGCCCCGGAGCGCCCGCGCCACCTGCTCGGGATCGGCGAGATCGACGATCTGATCCGCGGCGTCGAGCTCGGCATCGACACCTTCGACTGCGCGATGCCGACCCGCCTCGCCCGCCACGGCACGGCGCTGGTCGCCGACCCCGCGAACCGTTGGCGCCTCCAGGTCGACCGCCCTCGCCACCGCCTCGACGAGGAGCCGCTCGCCGAGGACTGCCCCTGCCCGGCCTGCTCAGCCGGCCTCTCGCGCGGGTACCTGCACCACCTCGCGCGCAGCGGGGAGCAGAGCGGCGGGCGCCTGCTGACGCTTCACAACCTGACCTTCGTCGCCGGCCTGATGGCGCGACTGCGAGACGCGGTCAGGCTCGGGCGGCTGGCTGATGAGGCCGAGCGCCTGAGGTCTTAGGGGTGGGTGCATACCCCGTGCGGGGCACATGTGCACCCATCCCGAGGTCGGCGGATACCCCGTGCGGGGCACATGTGCACCGACCTCACCCCCCGGTGTTGTTGTTGATCAGCGTCTGGAGCTGGTTGTAGGCGGTGCCGAAGTGCGATGAGAACGGCTTGTGCAACAGCTGCACCGTGTTCGAGCTCTGACTCGAGAGGATCACCACGACGACAACGATCGCGATCACGGCGATCGCGCCGATCAGCGCGGCGATCCGGCCCGTGTTGAGCTTCGGGGCCGGGCGCTGCTCGACCGCGGGCCGGCGGATCTGACCCTGGCGCGGTTGACGTGGCGTGACGGACGCCGCGTGCGTGCGATCGGTCGTCGCGACGCGCGTGCGCTGGTCGGGCACGGCGATCGTCGTGGAGGATGAGAGGACGGGGGGGACCACAGCAGTGCCGGAGCCGGGCGCGATCCCGCGGCTACCCTCGTCGAGCGCGGTGGCCATCTCGGCCGCGGTCGGGTAGCGCTGGCGGGGGTCGATGCGCAGCGCGATGTCGACGGCGCGCGCGAGCTCAGGGCTGACGGCGGCGACCAGCGTGTCGAGCGGCGGCGGCGGTTCGCGCTGCTGCTTGATCGCGAGCTCCGTCAGCGACGCGCCCTCGAAGGGGAGGCGGCCGGAGATCATCTGGTAGGCGACGACGCCGAGCGCGTAAATGTCGGCCGGCGGCCCGGCTTCCTCGCCGCGGCCCTGCTCGGGAGCGAGGTACGCCGCCGTGCCGAGGACGGAGCCGATCTGGGTGATGCTCGACTGCTCGGTCGCCTTGGCGATCCCGAAATCCGCGAGCTTGACGTTGTGGTCGGTGCCGAGCAGCAGGTTGCCGGGCTTGACGTCACGGTGAACGACGCCCTTGCGGTGCGCGTAGTCGAGACCGGCGCAGGCTCCCAGCACGATCGGCAGCGCCTCGGCGACCGGGAGCCAGCTGCGCTCGCGGAGGATCTCGGCGCAGGACTGACCGTCGATGTACTCCATGACGATGAAGTGCTGGTCGCGGCGGTCGTCGAGGCCGGAGTCGAAGACCTGCACGATGTTGGGGTGGATCAGCCGCGCCGCCGCGAGGGCTTCGCGCTGGAAGCGCGACACGAACGCCGGGTCGGAGGCGAGATGCTCGGCGAGGAGCTTCACCGCGACGTAGCGCTCGAGCCGCTCGTCGAAGGCCAGATGGACGGTCGACATCCCGCCTGAGCCGAGGCGGCTCTCGATCCGGTAGCGACCGGCGACGACTTCTTCGCGAACGCTCATTGCGAGTTGGCGCCGCCGCCCGCCGGACCGCCGAGGCCGTTGGCGGCCGTGCTCGAGGTCGTGGTCGTGGTCGTCGTATCCGTGCAGACCACGCCGCCCGAGGGTGCGGTCGTACAGGTCTGTCCCGGCGTCGTGGTCGTACCGGTCGTCGACGTCGCGGCAGAGCTGTTGGTCGTGGTCGTCGAGGTGCTCGAGGCGGTCGAGGAGGTCGTCGTGCTCGAGGTGGTGGAGGACGTTGTCGAGGAGGTGGAGGACGTCGTTCCCGTCGGCCCGGTTGTGCCCGTGGTGCCTGTCGAGCCGCCGCTCGGGTTCGAGTTCTGGCAGCCGCGCTGGGCGCTCAGCTGGATCGCGTTGAAGCCCTCGGCGAGCTGATCGCGAAGGCTGCTGTTGACGGTGGAGGGGATGTCGGTGAAGTCCTGGCGGGCGTTTGCAACCTGTGCCTGCGTGAGCGAGCAGTCACCGGCCAACACGCCGGCCTGGATGTTCTGCAGGTCGGTGTTCAGGTTCAGCGCCGTCTCCTGTGGGATCAGCCCGCCGGAGGAGCCGCTTCCGCAGGAGCTGATCAAGAGCGCCGTCAGGAGCGCGACAGCGGTTACCGCCAACGCGCGCCTCACTGCCCGTACTCCAGGCGCTCGGCGAGCGAGTCGGGGAGGCGCGCCGCGCGAATCGCGCCGGCTGCAGCCGCGATGTCATAGTCGCAGCGGCGGTAGCTCGCGGTCGGCCCGTCAGTGTCAAGCAGGAGCCAGGCCGCTCGCGGGTCGCCGTCGCGGGGCTGGCCGACGCTTCCCGGGTTGAGCAGCCACTCGCCATCGCTACAGTCGAGGAAGCTTTCCGCGCGGCGCGTCTCCCCGGTCGCCGGGAGCTCATCGGTGCGCTCGAACGACAACGCGACGTGCGAATGGCCGATCAGGTTGACGCGATGCGTGGCGGCGTCGAAGCAGAGCTCGGCGAGCAGCGCCGAAAGTACGTATTCCCAGACCTCGTCGCGCGGAGACGCGTGGAACAGGCCGATCTCGACGCGCGCCCCTGAAGGCTTCAGCGCCGCCAGGAACTCGCGGTTGGCCGGCGCGATCACCTCCTGCGTCCAGCGCACGGCGATCGCCGCACCGCGTGAGAAGTCGTCGAGCGGGATCTCGCCGGCGACGGCGAGGTCGTGGTTGCCGGCGAGGCAGACATCGGTGTTGTCGCGCGCGAGGTCGACGCAGGCGTCGGGGTCGGCGCCGTAGCCGACGAGGTCGCCGAGGCACCACACCTCCGCGACCGCTTCGCTGTCGATGTCCTTGAGCACCGCCTCGAACGCCTGGCGGTTTCCGTGTATGTCGGAGATGATCGCGACCTTCATCTATGCCGTGGCCCGCCCATGCGGGCGCGGCTAACAGGCAGTCTTGCAGGCTGGCGGCGCCGCGCACCCCGCTGAGCGCGATCCTGCGCGACCGTACGGCGAAGCGGATAGCGTGCCCGCAGGTGGCTGTGCACGACGAGGATCGCGGCTGGCTGGGGGCGCTCGTGGGCGCGTGCCTGCTCGCCGACGGCGCCGTGCGGCTGCTCGCGCCGCGCGACGGACTGATCGCGGCGCCGCGAGTCGACGTTCGCGACTACTTCAGCGACGAGGACGTCGCGCGAGCGCGAGGCTACGTGCGCGGACAGCTTGCCTTGGGCGTCGCGGCCGGAGCGGTCGAAACCGGCCTGATGGCCGTGCTCGTGGCCCGCTCGGCGACCGGCGCTCTCGAGGACGGGCCGCTCGGCGCAGTCGCGGCCGACGGTGCCGCGCTGTCGCTGGCGCTGATGCTCGCGCCGCTGCCGCTCGGAGCGCTCACACGGCGGCGCGCGTTGAAGGCGGGGCTGGCGACGCAATCGTGGAATGGCTGGGCCGTCGACGTCGCGCGGAGTGCCGCGCTCGGCGCCGCCTTCGCGGCAGCGGGGGCGGTCGTGCTCGCGGCGCTGATGCGCCACTACGGCGATGACTGGTGGAAGGTCGGCTCGGCGGGGACCGTCGCGGTGGCGGTTGCGATCACGCTGCTCGCGCCGGTGCTGCTCGACCCGATCTTCAATGACTTCGAGCCGCTCGAGGACGGCGAGCTGCGTCGCGACGTGCTGGCGCTGGCGGAGCGCGCCGGGGTACGCGTGCGCGAGGTCTTTACGGTCGACGCCAGCCGGCGCACGCGTGCGGCGAACGCCTACGTCGGCGGCCTCGGGGCGAGCCGGCGCATGGTCCTCTACGACACGCTGCTTGAGACGTTCTCGGACGAGGAGGCGCGCTCGGTCGTGGCCCACGAGCTCGCGCACGTGCGCTACCGCGACGTGCCTCGCCAGCTCGTGTTCGTCGCCCTCGTCGCGCCCGGGGCGACACGCGCGATCGCCGCGCTTGCAGCGCGGCTGTCGCGGCGACGCGGCGGCGTTGGGCTCCCCGCGCTGGCCCTGGCGGGCGCCGTCGTCTCGACGCCGGTGGGGATCGTCGCGCGGCGGCTGTCGCGGGCGATCGAGCGCCGCGCTGACGCCTTCTCGCTCGAGCTGACCGGCGAGCCCGAGGCGTTCATCTCCTTCGAGCGGCGGCTGACCGGACAGAACCTGGCCGACCCCGACCCGCCCCGCTGGCTCTCAGCGGTGCTTGGAACGCACCCGCCGATCGCCGAGCGAATCGGGATCGCGGAGGCCTATCGGGCCGGGGACCGGCCTACTCGGCGGCGTCGCTCGAAGTGGGACCCTCGAACTCGGGCAGGCTCTTGATGCCCTCGCTCGCCTCCCAGCGCGAGTAGTCGTCTTCGAGCGCGGTCAGCAGCTCGCGCACGAAGCGCGGCGAAAGGCTGACGCGGGAGACGATGATGCCGGGGATCTCGCCCGTCTCGACCTCGTGGTCGACGCGCGCGAATGTGATCGTGAACTCGTAGTCGGAGTGGCTGACGTTCGCGAAGTTCGCGTAGACGCCGGCCATCATCTCCGGCGAAACCTGGATGTTGATGTGGCGGTCGTGCCCTTGGGGCTCGGAGGCCATCGGCTGTCCCTTCGTCGCGGCCGTGCAAGCCGGGTGGTGGTGGGCCCAAGCGGGATGCTTGGGCTGAAACTCATCTCCGATTGAGCCTACTATCGCGTCGTGCGGGTCGTCGTGATCTCGGTCGGACGGCTGCGCGCCCCCTACGCCGACGACGTCGCGCACTACTCGAAGCTGCTGGCGCGACATGTGCGGCTCGAGCAGATCGAGCTGCGCGAAGCGACTCCCGAGCGCGTTGCGGCGCGCGTCCCGGCGGGCGCCTTCGTGTCGCTTCTGGCGGCCGACGGCGAGGTCTTCGACAGCCCGGGCTTCGCTCGCTTCATCGAGGCGCGGCGCGCCAGCGGACGCGACCTGGCGTTCGTGATCGGTGGCGCGTTCGGCCTCGATCTGGCCGGCGCCGAGCACCGGTTGTCGTTCGGGTCGATGACGCTGCCCCACCAGCTCGCGCGCGTCGTGCTGCTCGAGGCGCTCTTTCGCGCACACACGATCATCGCCGGCACGCCGTATCACCACTGACGCGTAGGCTCCGCGGCTATGCGCGGTCCCGAGTCACTGCACGATGCGATCGCCGGCGCCGCCGCGGCGCTGGTGAGCGAGGGCAGCGTTGTCGTGAAGCTCGAGACGCCGCCTCGGCCGGAGCTCGGCGACTTCTCGACGAACGCGCCGCTCGTGCTCGCGCCCTTGCTCGGGATCGCGCCGCGTGAGGTCGCCGAACGACTCGCGGGCGAGGTCGCGGTGCGGCTCGGCGACGCGCTCGAGCGCACGGAGGTGGCGGGGCCGGGATTTCTCAACCTGTACCTGCGCGACGGCTGGTTCCTGGCTGCGCTCGGCGACGTTCTCGCGGCGGGCGAGCGCTACGGGACGCTCGAGGCCTCGCCGGCGCTGCGGGTGAATATCGAGTTCGTGTCGGCCAACCCGACCGGCCCGCTGCATGTCGGTCATGCCCGCTACGCCGCCTACGGCGACTCGCTCGCGCGGATCCTCGAGCGCTGCGGCTACGCCGTGACGCGCGAGTATTACATCAACGACTACGGCACCCAGGTCACCAAGCTCGGCGAGTCGGTACGGGCGCTCGCGTTTGGGGAGCCTGTTCCCGAAGGCGGCTATCGCGGGGGTTATGTCGGCGATCTGGTGCCGGCGGAGCGCGCGCGGACGCTCGATATAGACGCCCTCTCGCGCGCGGCGATCGCGGCCTGCCTCGATCGGATCCGCGCGAGCCTCGAGAGCTTCGGAGTCCGCTTCGACGTCTGGTTCTCAGAGCGCTCGCTGCACGAGCACGGGAAGGTCGAGCTGGCCCTGCGCCAGCTGGCGGAGCGGGGGGAGACGTATGAGGCCGACGGGGCGCTGTGGCTTCGCACGACCGCGCACGGAGACGACAAGGACCGCGTGCTCGTGCGCTCGAGCGGCGAGCACACCTACTTCGCATCGGACATCGCCTACCTCGAGGACAAGCGCGAGCGGGGGTTCGAGCGGATCCTGTTCGTCTGGGGCGCCGACCACCACGGCTACGTCCCGCGAATCAAGGCGGCCGGCGTCGCGCTCGGCTCGGACCCCGCGAGCGTCGAGGTGGTGATCGGCCAGTTCGTTCACCTGATCGGCATCGAAGGCCGCACGGCGATGTCCAAGCGCGAGGGCGAGTACGTGACCCTCGACGACCTCGTCGCCGAGATCGGCGTCGACGCGTCGCGCTGGTTCCTGCTGGCGCGCTCGCACGATACGACGGTCGACCTGGATCTCGACCTCGCCGTGCGAGAGAGCAGCGACAACCCCGTCTACTACGTTCAGTACGCGCACGCCCGGATCGTGTCGATCCTCGAACGCGCGGGGGAGGAGCGGGTCGCCGAGGCGGTTTTGGAGATCACGGCGGTGGAGCCTCTGCACGCCTCCGAGCGTGCTCTCGTCAAGCGGCTCCTCGACTTCCCGGGCGAGCTTGCCGAGGCGGCGGAGCGGCGCGCTCCGCACCGCATCTCCTCCTACGCGCTCGAGCTGGCACAGGACTTCACAGCCTTCTACCGCGACTGCCAGGTGATCGGCGCGCAGCCGCGCGAGACGGAGTCGCTGCGGCTTGCCCTGTCGGTGGCGGCCCGGGATGTGATTGCGGGAGGGCTTGGGCTACTCGGCGTAAACGCTCCGTCGCAGATGTGACGGAGCGTGGATTGCCCGCGCTACGGGTCGTAGCGCTTGAGGTCCTGTTCTAGGCGCTCCGCGTCGGCCTGCGAGACGCCGCCGCCGGTCGGTCCCGCCGGTGGCGGGGGCCTTCGGTTCCTTCGCCAGCGGGGGAGGAGGATCGTGAGGATCGCCAGTCCGGCGAGGACAAAGACGATCGGGAGGATGTAGAAGAGGACGTTGAAGCCCTTGTCGGGCGGGAGGTCGAGGACGGCGCTGCCGAAGTCGGCGACGAGAGCCTGCTTGATCTGCGTCGCGGTCTTGCCCTGGTTGACGAGTGCCTGGATGAACTGGCGCTCCTGGTCGGCCGCCGGTGACTCGGCGACCTGGAGCGGGATGCCGCAGGTCACGCACATGACCTGCACCTCGATCGCGTGAAGGCTCGTCTTGGGTATCGCGGCGAACGCGGGCGCGGCGGGGGCGGCGAGTGCGAGGGCGGCCAGCAGCGGGACGGCGACGCGAGTCCTCATACGCGCTTTGCGAAGGCGATCGCGCCCTGGAGCCACGCTTCGCTCGGGACCTCGCCGCGCGAGATCGCGACGACGCGCATGTGGCGGTCGAGAACGAACGTCTCGGGCAGGGCGTCGGTGCCGTAGGCGGCGGCGAACGAGCCGTCCCCGTCGCGGATGTTCGGATAGCTCAGGCCGTGCGCGGCGATGAAGCCGCGCGCGTACGAGCTGATGTCCTTGTAATCGACGCCGACGACGGTGCCCTCGCCGCTTTTCACCAGCGCTCGCTGGGCGCGCTCGATCAGGGGCACCTCGTCGATGCACGTCGAGCACCATTGGGCCCAGAAGTTCAGCACCACGATCCGCCCGCGCCAGCGGTGCAGGCTCGCGGTGGTCGCATCGACGCGGTCGAGGACCGGAAGTGGCCGTGACGCGTCGGGCGCCGGCAGGTAGACGTGCTTGGCGATCGCGCTGTCGAGTGCGCGGCTGGGTCCCTGTGTGACAAGGCCGTAGGTGAGCAACGCGATCAGCGCCGCGGCGAGCACGACGACGATCGACGGCCATGGCCTGAGACGCACCTCCCAAACCCTAGAGCGCCCCGGTCACGAGCGATCCACCGGCGAATCGACGCTAGGATTGCGGCCGTTTCGCGGGATTAGTTCATCGGTAGAACGCGAGCTTCCCAAGCTCGAGAGACGGGTTCGATTCCCGTATCCCGCTTGCCGTTCGGCCCGAAATTCGGGGCCGAGCACTTTCCGGGACGCCAACGTGCCACTCCTTCTGACCGGCTCCGTCGGCCGCATCCAGCGAAGCGCCGACCCCGAAGGGCCGGCGCGACTCTAGGTACGACCCCGCCTGACTCTCGCGTGCCGGTCAGCGTTTGGCGTAGTCGGCGAAGCCTTGCCAGTCGATGACCACGCACGGTTCGTCGCCGACGATCCACGCGTCGTGGCCGGGTGCCATCTGGGCGTAGTCGCCCGGTCCGTACTCCATCTCCTCGCCGTCGTCCATCACGACCTTCATGCGCCCCGAGACGAAGTAGCCGGTGTGCGCGGCCTGGCAGCTGTCGGTCCCGGCGATCGGCTTGAGGTGTTCAGACCACCGCCAACCGGGCTGGAACGTCGCTCGCCCGACCACGCCGCCGTCGGTGTTGATCACCTCGAGCCTTCCGTTCTCGAACGGTCGCGTCTCATCAGGGCTGTCAAAGCTCTTCCGCGTCAAGCCAGACATCCGAACCTCCTTTACGTCGCGTGCAGGGCCCCGTCCCTGGGCTACGCCAACAGCCGCAGCATCACTCGCCGAACATAACCCGTCGTCAAACCAACGACAAGGTCCCTAGAGGCGCGCCAGCACGAGCCCGGTTGCAAGCAGCACCATCCCCACCGCGCACGCCTGTAGCGCGCGCTCCATCGGTGCAGCGAGTCTCGCGGCGTCGAGCGGCACTGTCGATCCGTCCGTCAGCACCTGCTCCCCAGCAACCGAGACGGTGCGCCGGCGCAGCTCCCGCACGGGCGTGCTCAGGGTCCGCTGGACGACGAGCAGCATGCCGCACCCCCCAGCCGCCAGCAGCGGCCCGGGGCGGACTTCCAGCGCGTTGATCCAATACGAAGTCAGGACCGGAAAGACGCCCCAGGAGAGCGCCAGCCAGAACGTGGTGTGAAAGCGCCCGCCGAACCATTCGAGGTTGTAGGCGAGGACTATGAAGACGCCGGCGACTACGAACGGGATCAGGGTCAGCGAGATCGTCACGGCGACCACGGCCCCGATCGCGGCCGCCCCGGCCAGCGAGGCGACCGCAAGCACGATGAGCGCGCGGCTCGAGAGCGTCGTTCCCAGCGGCCTGCCGTGCAACTCGTCCAGCGCGTGAGCGCTGACGCCGACCGCCAAAAAGAACGCCGCAAGCGTCGCCAGCAGCCGTCCGGGGTACAGATGCGGCGCGAGCGCGGCGCCGATCGCCACGTTCGCCAGGTTCCAGGCCGTGTAGGGAGGGTGAAGAACGGTCACGAGGTCGCGCCACCCGCCGGGACGCAGCGCGTAGAACGCCGGGCGCTCAAGCGATGGTGAGCTCGCCTGGCTTGGCTGAGCCGTCGACTCCATCGGCATGACCTCAGACTCTCACGTCTGCAGCGTCACACGCTGCTCGGCCGGCTCGAGCCCGGCGGATTCCGTGCAGTGCGATCGCCCGAGCCCGTCCTGGGGACCCTTCTGCGACCGATTCGGAACCTATTTCCCCATGCGGCTTCGCTTCCGCTCCTCGATCCTGTTGGCAGCAGCGACACGACTGGAACAGGAGAACGAGACGGGGGTCGATCGAGGACTCGATGCACCCAGAAACGACATCTCTTGCGCAGCGCGTCGTGGTTCTCTGCGACGCCTACGAGAGCACCGGCGACCCCGCCTTCATCAAACACGCCGTGAAGCTCCTCGAGGACGCGGTCGAGGGTGCGCCGCGCTACGCCACGCCGCCATCTCGCGGCGATCGTCGGCGCGATCCCGTGGCGGTCGGTCGCGGGGATCGCGCGCAGCGGTTCTACCGCGTTTACGGCGGCGAGGGCGCCCAGGAGGCGGCGGACGCGCGCGACGCGGCTGCCGCGGCACGGTTGCGACGCGAGCGCCTCGCGGTCGATGAGGTGTCGGCGTTCTGTGCGCCGCTGGTCATCGACTCGAGGGGCAGAGCGCTCTGAGACATCGCGCCCTGCCTGTCTATCGCTTGACAGGTATATAGCCGTAGGGGTATATATGGCGGGTGGCCGCAGGCACCCTCCGCGCCATTGACGCGCTCGCCGAGCCCAACCGCCGACAGATCCTCGACCTGCTGAACCTGCGGGCGCGCTCGGTCGGCGAGCTTGTCGAGGAGCTCCGGATCGGCCAGCCCGCGGTGTCAAAGCATCTTCGAGTGCTGCGCGACGCCGGGCTCGTCGACGTTCGCGCCGAGGCGCAGCGACGCATCTACAGAGTCAGGGCCGACCCGCTCAAGGAGCTCGACGAGTGGCTCGAGCCCTACCGCCGCCAGTGGGCGCACGCGCTTGATGCGCTCGAGCGAGAGCTGGATGGCGCCGCACAGGCAACGAAAAATCGCGAGCTGTCAGCGTGAAAGCCGATCTGCAGTCCGCGCCGCTCGGCGCACTCGATCGCAACGGCCCAAACCCGCTGCTGCGCTACGAGCGCCGCTTTGCACACCCGCCCGAGTCGGTGTGGCAGGCGCTGACCGTGCCGCAACGCCTGGCGGCCTGGTTCCCGACGACGATCGAAGGAACGCTGGAGGCCGGTGCGCCGCTGCGCTTCGCCTTCCCGGACGAGATCGCGATCCCTCCGATGGAGGGGAGAGTCCTCGCCGTCGAGGCGCCGAGGCTGCTTGAGTTCCAATGGGGTCCGGACACCGTCCGCTTCGCGTTGCACGGGGACGTGGCGGGCACCCGGCTCGTGCTCACGGTCGCACTCGACACACTTGGCAAGGCAGCGCGCGACGGCGCCGGCTGGCACGTCTGCCTCGAGCAGCTCGCTGCGAGCCTGGATGGCCAAAGCACCGGCCGCGACAACGCTGCGCGCTGGCGTGAGGTGCACGGCGGCTACGTGGCCTCGTTCGGGCCCGAGGCGGCGAGCGAGGGGCCGCCTCAGGAGTGGGAGGACGCCTACGGCGCGGGTTAGCGGCGTCCTCGATCCGCCCTACAGAGCGCGAACAAGGATGCTGATCCCGTTCCTGTCCTACCGCGCGACGCCCGTCGCGTTCACGCGACCGGTTCGAGCGCCGCTTCGGCAGGGCGCTCGTTCTCGAGCATGCTGGTGCGCTCGCGTCGAGGGAGGTTGACGATGAAGACGCCGGCGATCGTGATCACGATGCCGAGCAGTGCGACCGCGCTCGGCGTTGTGCCGAGGCCGGCGCTGATCAGGATCGCGACCACCGGAGACAGAAACGACCACGTCGTCGCCCGCGTCGGGCTGATCACGCGCAGCGCGCCGAAGTAGGCGAATGTCGCGAGCGCCGATCCGACGATCGCGATGAACGCGACCGCCAGCCAGAGGTTGGTCGCGGACCAGTGGGTCGGGCCGGTGCCCTCGATCGGCAGGGCGAGCGCGAGCAGCGCGACGCCTCCGACCATGTACTGACCGGTCACGACGCCGAGAAGGTCGGTGTCTGGCTGGCGCGTCAGCTGCTCCTTGACGATCAGCGTTCCGAGCGCCCAGCCGAGCGCGGCGGCGAGTGCGAGACCGAGTCCGATCAGGGTGCTGCCGGCGCCGGACTGCGTCCCGAGATGCGATGAGAAGACAACGACGATGCCGGCGAAGCCGACGACGAGGCCGACGAGCGTTCGCATCGCGATCGGCTGGCGATAGACGACCCGGCTCAGCAGCGCGACCCAGAACGGCGAGGTGCTCGCCATCACGATCGCGTTGCTCGGACCGGCCTTGATCACGGCCTCCGTGAAACCGCCCAGGAACACACCAACCATCAGGATTCCGCCGGCGGCCGTGTAGGCCCACGCGCTGCGGTCACGCGGGAGGCGAAAGCGCAGCAGCGGCATCGCGAGCAGGAGTACCAGCGCCGTGGGCACGGCTCGCAGCGTGGTCAGCATGATCGGGCTGGTGTAGTCGCCCGCGACGGAGGTGACCTGGGGGGTCGATCCCCAGATCGCCACGGTCCCAAGCAGCAGGGCCATCGCCACCGCCTCGGGATGCCGCGCTATTTCGTTGCGATCGAGCAGGGCGCGCCTCGTTGCATCGGGCGGCGCATGCTAAGGGTTCGCGAGTCGCCTCGCGACCCGCGAACGCCTCGGCCTCCCGCTAGCGCGGGTAGTGCTCGTGAACGGCGAACTCCTTGATGTCCGGATGCGCCTCGACGCCCGCGGCCGCCATCGACGGACCGATCCGCTCCTGCGCGAAGCGGTCGAAGTGCTCGCGCGACTGCCAGAAGTCGATCACGCCCCAGCCCTCGTCGATCGGGCCGCTCGCGTGGAAGATCAGCCCGTCAGGCGGATTGCCTGCGGGGTTGATCTGCTGCTCGAGCTGGTCGAATACGGCCTCGTCGACGCCGGCGATCTTGATGCGGATGCCAACTGCCATGTGCAGGGTCTCCTCTCGGGGGTGCTTGTGGTCAGCCGACTCTACTGCCGCACACCCGGGCGGTTGGAAACGATTTCGCTACCGGCGCTGCGGCTAGGCCGCGTCGGCGCGAAGCCGAGCGATGAGCGGCGATCGACCCTCGCTGACCGCACTCGACGCCGCCGTCTCGAGCCGCGCTCGCAGCCGGTCGCAGCGGTTCTCGACAAGCGCTCGCGTGACGATCGCGGCGGCGACGGTGGCGGGCAGGACGACCGCGAAGGTGACCGGGGCGCTCGTGTGCAGATAGGCCTTGAGCGCGAAGGTGATCGGGAAGTGCCAGATGTACATCGAGTAGGACCACTGCCGGCCGGGGACGGCAAGCCAGCGCGCACCTAGCAGCCGCGTCAGCGGACTGCGCTCGAGCACCACCGTCGAGGCGATCAGGATCGCGGCGGCGAGGGCCACAAGCGTCATGCCGATCGTCAGGTAGAAGTGCGCGTAGCGGGGCGGGCCGTCGATCGGCACGACGGTCACGATCGCCACCAGGAAGGCCGCGGACAGGGGTGCGAGCACGGTCAGTGCGCGGCGCAGCGCCTGACTCGCGGGCAGCGCCGGTCGGCGGTAGAAGACAATCGCCAGCAGGCAGCCGAGCATCAGCTGGTCAGCGCGCGTGTCCGGGCCGTTGTAGATCCGGTTCGACGACGGGATCAGACCCTTGTAGAGAAGGAACCGCTCGGCGACGACGGCGACGATCACGGCGACCGTGATCCACTGCAGCGCGCGCAGCCTCCGCATGCGCACCGCGACGATCAACAAGAGCGGCGCCCAGACGAGGTAGAACTGCTCCTCGATCGCCAGCGACCAGGTGTGCGTAAGGGTCGCCGAGATCGCGGCGTGGTAAGGCAGCTGCATGCGCGTGAAGTCCATGACGTAGAACAGCGCCGCCGGAATCTCGCCGACGTGGTCGCCGAAGATCCCGTT
>DATGHN010000016.1:0-3062 GCA_035308005.1 Solirubrobacteraceae bacterium | reverse complement strand
TTAGCGCTCGACGTCGTAGTAGAGCTCGAAAGTGTGGCCGTCGGGGTCGCGGAAGCGGTAGCCAGGCCCGCGCCCGCGCGCCCCCTCTGACCAGCCGATCCCGAGCCCGCTCGCCTCGACGGCGGCGACGCGGCGCTCGAGCGCCTCGGGAGTCCAGGCGCGCAGGCCGAGCGAGGCCATCCCCGCCTGCGGCGCCTCGGTCAGGACGAGGCTGTAGCGCTGGTAGTCGCCCCAGCCGCGCAGGAACACCGACGAGCCCTCGCTGCCCTCGGTCTCCATGCCGAGGACCTCGCTGAAGAAGTGCAGGCTGCGCTCGGGGTCGGGCGTGAGCAGCTCGACCGGGCCGAGGTGCGCGATGTCGGGCTGTCTCACGCGGCCTCCTCGACCACGGCGCGCAGGCCGTCGAGATCGTAGGAGCGCTCGCCGGCCTGGAGCCTCGCGCGCTTGACGGCCTCCTTGTCCTCGCGCGCGAGTGCGGCGGCGAGAACTTCGTCGACGCGCTCGGCCTCGACGACCGCCACGCCGTCGGCATCGAGGACGACGACGTCGCCGGGACGGATCGCGGCGCCGCCGACCTCGACGGGCACGTCGATCTCGCCGGCGACGTTCTTGTTGGCGCCCTTGACGCGAACCCACCGCGACCAGATCGGAAGCCCCATCTCGCGAAGCTCCTCGAGGTCGCGGACCGAGGCGTCGATCAGAAGCGCCGCCGCTCCGGCGACCTTGGCCTGGGTGGCGAGCAGGTCGCCGACGAGGGCCACCGCATTGGGTGTTGGCATCGTCAGCACGACGACGTCGCCGGGCTCGATGCGCTCCATCACGGCGTGGACCATGAGGTTGTCGTCCTGACCGCAGCGAACGGTCCGCGCCGGCCCGGCGGCGCGGGAGCCGGGCACGACCTGGTGCAGGTCGGCATCGACGTAGCCGCGCCGCCCGCCGGCCTCATAGACCGTGGCCGAACCGAGCCGCGCAAGCTCACTGAGGCGGTCGTCGCTCACCGCCGCGATCCTATTCGCGGTCGCGCCGGAGCGCGTGGCGAGGTCCGTCCAAAGGCGCGCTTAGCAATCGTTTGCAGCTATACAAAAATGAGTCGCTGCTCATAGTTACTGGCTCTAAGGAGCCATAAACGGACGCCTCAATGTCTATAGACTTTGAGGCCCAGTTTCACTACAGTTGTGGTGGATGGAGAGCGTCCGGCTTACGAGCGGAGCCGCCGTCGCGGCTCGTTCCTACCTCCCGCCGATCCTCCGGCGGCGGCACCGCTCGGAGCCGGTTACATGAGCGAGCGCGACTCTGTGGCGCGTGCCCACGCGCAGCTGCGCGGCCTGATCCTCGACGGCGTCCTCGCGCCGGGGTCACAGCTCTCGCAGGTCGCGCTCGCGCGTCTCACGGGGGTCAGCACGACCCCGCTTCGCGAGGCGCTGCGGCGGCTCGAGGCCGAAGGCCTTGTCGAATCACGACGCAACCGCCGCCCCCGCGTGCGGCCGTTCGCCTGCGACGACCTCGACAGCGTCTACGCGGCGCGTGTTCTGCTCGAGCCGCTCGCCGTGCGTATCACCGTGCCGCGGCTCTCCTTCGGCGACCTGAGCGAGGTGCGCGAGCGCCTCGCCGCGATGCGCCTCGCCGCGCTGCCAGAGGATGACGAGCATGCGATCTGGGACCCCTCGGCGTGGGAGCGCGCCCACCACGCCTTCCACCTGCTCCTGATCAACGGCGCGCCGAAGCCGCTTCGAGACGAGATCGAGACGCTGATGGCGCGCGCCGACCGCTACCGGCGGGTCTCCGTCGGCGCCGACAGCGCCGCCGGCCGCGCCCAGGGCGACAGCGAGCACGGCGAGATCGTTGAGGCCTGCGAGGCCGGGGACGCCGAGAAGGCCGCTCGCGTGCTGCGCGCGCACCTCACGCGATCGGCCCGCACGGTTCAGGCGCTGGTCCTCGGCAACGCCCCGCTGCCGGCGCTCGACGCCGCGCTTGCCGAGGTCGGAGCAGACGCCCACGCGGAGGTCCGCACGTGAGCAGCACGCCACCGCGGACCCCCGAGCCGGAGACGACCTCGGGCGTCGAGCAGGCGACGCCGGCCGTTCCCGGCGGCGAGCCAGCGCTCGACCCAGAGCGGCGAACCGCGTTCGGCCGCCAGCTCTCGCGCGGCCTCTTCGAGATCGAGTCGGGCAGCGTGGTGATCGCGCTGGGTCTCGTGCTCCTCCTGTTCGCGATCACCCATCCCGGCTTCTTCAGCACTCACGAGATACAGAACGTCCTCCAGAACTCGGTCTACGTGGGCGTGATCGCCCTCGGCATGACGTTCCTGATCGCGATGCGCCAGCTCGACCTGTCGGTCTCCTCGATCCTCGCGCTAACGGCGGCGATCGGCGCGCTGCTGATGAACCAGGGCTGGAATCCGTGGCTCGCCGCGCTCGCGGCGCTTGGCTGCGCCGGGCTGATGGGCCTCGTCAACGGCTTCCTCGTGCAGACGCTTCGGATCAACGCGCTGCTCGCAACGCTGGCGACGCTGTTCGCCTACAACGGCCTGAACCAGGGACTCAACGCCAGCAACACGGTGATCGTGGGCTACACCAACAACGAAGTCCCGATCAAGGGCAACCACGCCCTCCACAACTCCTTCTTCAAGGCGCTCGGCGGCAACATCCTCAGCGTTCCGATCGCGTTCTGGCTGATGGTCCTCTTCGCGATCGTGCTGACGATCGTGCTGCGCTTCACGCCGTTCGGCTACCGCGTGCGCTCGATCGGCTCGAACCCCGATGCGGCGAAGTTCTCGGGCATCTCGATCCCCCGCGTCACCTACCAGGCGTTTCTGCTCGCCGGCGTCGTGGCCGGGCTCGCGGGACTGCTCGTGCTGATTTTCTTTCAGGACGCCGACCCCGCCGTCGGCGGCTCGGACAACCTGCTCGCGATCGCCGCGGTGATCATCGGCGGCACGCCGATGCGGGGCGGCACCGGAACCGTCATCGGGGCGATGGTAGGGGCGGTGCTCCTGAGCGGCGTCATCCAGAGCGGCCTCACCTTCTTCTCGATCAGCGAGAACTGGACCCAGTTCGCGCTCG
>DATGHN010000015.1:0-19198 GCA_035308005.1 Solirubrobacteraceae bacterium | reverse complement strand
TTGCGCGTGTTGAGCTTGGCATGGCCGACCGGAAGGCCGTAGGAGACGACCGGGCAGCCGCTCGCCATCGCCTCAAGGCACGTCACGCCGCCCGTCGAATGGACGAGCACGTTGGCCGCCGCAAGCAGCTCCGGCATGCGGTCGGTGAAGCCGAGCACGCGCACCCGCGGCTCGCCGGCAAAGCGATCGCCGAGCCGGGCGTGCTCGTTCTCGTTGCGCCCCGTCAGGCAGACGACGGTTGCGTCCGGGATCGCGATCAGGCCCTCGACGGCGCCCTCGAGGTCGCCGACGCCCCATCCGCCGCCGGACACGACGATCACGCGGCCGTTCGAAGGCAGACCGAGCGCGGCGCGCGAGGCATGGCGCTCGCGCGGCTCGAGGAACTCGGCCGCAATCAGCGGGCGGACGATCTGCGCGCTGCCGGCGCCGGCGATCCGCTCGACGTCGCGTACGGACTGCTCGTACATCACGAGGTGGGTGTCGATGCCGCGCTGCGCCCAGAAGAAGAGCCCGGTCATGTCGGTGATCGTCGCGACGGTCGGGATGCCGAGCTGGCGGCGGCGGCGCAGGTGGCTGAGGACGACGGTGATCGCCGGGTAGGTCGAGACCACGACATCGGGGTCGTGGGCGAGGATCGCGCGCCGCAGCGGCGTCGCGCCGAGGCGGCACAGCACCAGCCGCGTCAGAAAGCGCATCGGCGGGAGGTGCTCGAGCATCCAGTAGTAGAAGGAGTAGGAGCGCGGCGAGACGCGCAGCTGGGTGCGGTAGCCGTCCTCGACGACCGAGCGCATCCGCTCGCCCATCGCCGCGAGCCCGTCGATGACGGTGACCTCGACCGGCTCGTCGCAGTGCTCGAGCTGCTGGCGCAGGGCGCGCGCCGCCGCGGCGTGGCCCTCGCCGACGTCGGCGGAGAGGATCAACACCCGCCGCGGGCCAGCGGCACGCGGAAGCGGTGACGTGTGTTTCGAGCGGAGGCGCAAAAGCTGTGGCAGCCCAGTCGGCGCCAGGGGCGAGTCCCAACCGACGCTCGCGGCTTCGCCCACTTTAGCGGGCGAAGAAGCGGAACGTAAGGATTGTCTAGGAAATCTCACAATCTTCACCGCAGCCGACAGCGGCCCTCCAGACAGGGAATGATTGCCCCGTGGCGACCACCACCACACTGCGAATTCGCCCGCGCGAACCTGCTCTGGCGGCGCGTTTCGAGTTCGCCGGGACTGCTGCGCTGGCCGGCATCGTCGCGGCGATCGCATTGCTTGCTGCCGCAAGCGCCGCCGCCCCCTCGACGATCGTCCCAGGCTCGCGTCCTGGCTTCTTCCCCGGCTGGCTCGCCGGCCCGCTCCACGGCCTCGTGCCGGCGCTGTCGATCGGCGCGCTGCAGGCCCTGGTCGGAATCGCCTGCGCCTGCTACCTGATCGCCGTCCGTTACGCCGGCCGGCTCGGGACGCGGCGCCTCTGGGCGGCGATCGTCCTCGCCAACGTCGCCGGCGCGCTCGCTCCGCCGCTCTTCTCAGCCGACGTCTTTGGCTACGTCGGCTACGCGCGCCTCGCGGCGCTGCACGGCCTCAACCCCTACCTGGTCGGCGCCGGCGCCGCGGTGCATGACCCGGTCTCGGGCCTCGTCGGCTGGCCGACGCTGACCACGCCGTATGGCCCGCTGTTCACGCTGGCAAGCGAAGCGCTCGTGCCGCTGGGGGTCGCGGGTGCGGTGTGGGCGTTCAAGGTGCTCGCAGCGCTTTTGAGCCTTGCAACCGTCGCCGTCCTGTGGCGCGCCGCCCCCGACTTCGGGCGCTCGCGCCACTCGGCGATCGCGCTCTTCGGCCTCAACCCCGTCGTGCTCGTATTCGCCGTGCCCGGCGCCCACAACGAGGCGCTGCTTGCGCTGCTCACCGCCGCGGTCGCGGTGTGGGTCGTCAACGGCCGCGAGGCGCGCGCCGGGGTTGCGGCGGTTGCCGCCGCTGCGGTGAAGGCGAGCTCGGCGCTGCTCCTCCCCTTCGCGCTGGTTGGCTCACGCGAGCGCCGCCGCACGGCGCTCGCGATGGGTGCGGCGATCGTCGGCGTAGCGGTGATCGCGGTCGTCGCGTTCGGCCCGCACCCTGCCGCGCTGGCGGGTGCGCTGACAACGCAGCAGGGTAAGGTCGCCGGGCATAGCGTGCCCTCCGAGGTCTCGAAGCTGCTCGGCCTCGGCATGCTCGCGCTCGGCGTGCGGATCGCGTTTCTTGTCGCGCTCGCCGGCGTCTTCGTGCTGATGCTCCGCCGCGCGCTGCGCGGCGCGCCGTGGCTCGATTGCTACGGCTGGACGACGCTCGCGCTGCTGTGCTCGACGGCGTGGCTTTGGCCGTGGTACGGGCTGTGGGCGATCCTGCCCGCGTCGCTCAGCTCAAGCCGCGCGCTGCGCGCCGCGACCGTCGTCGCGTGCCTGTACCTCGTGGCGATCCGCGTGCTCGTGCACAACCCGCTCTCGGCGGGTTAGCAGCTAGCCCGTCGCGCCGGTAGCGCCGGTCGCACCCGAGGGGCCGGTTGTGCCTGAAGCGCCGGTGGGTCCCTTGTTGCCGCCGCCGCCAATCCCGGTGCAGGTCGGCGGAACCAGCGAGAGCGAGCAGTTCGGCTTGATACCCCACGAGTAGAGCGTCTTCGCGAGCACCACGTAGCCCTCGCGCGGCGCTCCGGTGTAGGAGATCAGCGCGGTGTCCCAGCTGTCGTGGCGCGTCTTTGAGTCCCACTCGTAGAGATAGATCCGCTGGATTCGCGGGCTCAGCGAGCCGAGCGTCTTGAGGATGAAGCTGTCGACCGTGGCGGCGTGAGCAGCGTCCTGCGGGAAGCCCGGGTGCGGGTGCGCCGGGCGGTTCACGATCCCGCCGGTCTCGGCGAGCCAGATGTTGCCGCTGACGGCTTTAAGGAGCGCGCGGGTGCCCGTCGTCACGAGGTGGTTTGCGTCCTCGTAGTCGTTGAGTCCCCAGTAGGCGGGCTGGTAGCCGAGATCCTTGACGAACGTTTTGGCCCACGTCGTCATCGGCACCCCATTGTGCTTGTCGATGTCGAGGAACTCGGCGGCGAGGATCTTGCAGCTCGAGCAGTCCTTGCGCAGCGCCTTGTAGTACTGCGCGACCAGCGACTCCTTGTCGTAGGTCGCCTCGCCGAAGAAGTTGGTCTCATCCCACGTCGCGAAGTTCTTGACCCACGGGAAGAAGCGGCGGAAGGCCTGGAAGGCATGACTGTAGGAGGTGACGCTCGGCAGGACGCGGGTCTGGCTGACGGCCTTCTTCTCGGTCACCGTCACCGTCACTGTCCGGCCGTGGATCTTCTTCTTCTTGTTGACCTTGACCTTCTCGTAGATGACCTTGTCGGTGTGGTCGAGCGTCACGAGCACGTCGAGGTGTTCGGCGTGCGCCGCCTTCATCCAGGCGGTCACCGCCTTTCGCTCCGAGGTGACGCTGAGCGCGTCCCAGTGCATGTCGTAGCGGACCGTCCCGATCCCGAGCGCCTGGAAGCGCGGGTCGCTGAACATGTCCCCCTTGTCGTCGCCGATGCCAACCTCGGGGTGATGGGCGGATGCGGTCGACAGCGCCTGCGCAGGATGGACGGACTGGGCTGACAGCGCCGCGGCAGGGATCAGCGTGACGGCGCACACCGCGAGCAGGGACAGCAAGACACGTTTGGTCGTGGCCATAAGGCCTACAGACCTCCTGGGGTGGGAGAAGTTGCGTCCGGCGGGCGCGTCGTGCCGTTCCTTCGCTGATTTAGGCGCGACGCCTGCCTATGCGGATTCTCGCACAGGGCCTGTCAGCGGCGGTTGCGGCGGTTAAACTTCAGGATCTCCAAGACGTAGACGAGGTAGACGCTCGCGGCAGCGACGATCAGCCCCAGACCGACCACGAGGATCGTGCTTCCGAGCCGCAGATGGCGAACGTGGTTGACGTAGTAGGAGTAGTGGATGAAGCGCAACGCGACGGCGTAGCCGGCCAGCATCAGCGTCCAGCCGTAGAAGAAGAGCACCGTGCGTCGCACGCTGAAGCCGATCCGCGCCATGCGGTGGTGGAAGTGCTCCTGATCCGCGACGTAGACCGGCCGGCCGTACTTGAGGCGCTTGAGGACGACGAATGTCGTATCGAGGAAGGGCACGGCGAGGAGGATCAACGGCAGCGCGAGTGTCACCACGGCCGAGGTCTTCAGGTCGCCCTGGACGGCGATACAGCCCATCAGCAGCCCGAGCAGGTTCGAGCCGGCGTCGCCCATGAAGCTCGACGCCGGCGGGAAGTTGTGGGCCAGGAAGCCGAGTGCCGCCCCCGCCGTCAACGCAGCGAGCACGCCGCCTGCGTGCTGCGCCGGGTTGAGGCTGAAGGCGATCACGGCGAAGGCGATCGCGACGATCGAGCAGACCCCGGCCGCCAGGCCGTCGACGCCGTCTGAAAAGTTGACGACGTTCATCATCGCGACGAGCCCGATCGCGGTCACGATGTGGCCGGAGTTCGGCAGGCTCAAGCGGCCAAAGAAGGGCAGCGTCACGAAGTGCACGTCAACGCCCCCGACCGCCACGGCGACCACCGCGGCGCCGATCTGGCCGCCGAGCTTCAGCCACGGCGGGAAGTCGAAGCGGTCATCGAGCGCGCCCACCGCCGTGATCAGCGCGGCCGCAAGCAGGATGCCGATCCACGGCTCGCTCGCCGGCAGCCAGATCGCCCCGGCGATGCCCGCCGCCACGAAAATCGCGAGGCCGCCGAGCAGCGGCGTCTCGCGGTCTGAGAGGCCGCGCTCGCGCGGCTGGTCGATCGCGCCCACACGCCGCGCGAAGCGCATCGTCAGCGGCGTCAGCAGGAGCGCCACGCCAACGGCGACGAGAAACGCGAAGACGGCGTCGAGCTCCGAGGGGAACGACCGGACCGCCACGGCGGGCAGCATGTCACGCATCGTCGACCGAAGTCAGGCGCGCCGCGAGCCTAGGAAACGGGCGTGGCGGCTGAGGTCGACAGCACGCGACCGCTGCTCGAGAGCGCCTGAACCACCACGTAGGGGGCGGTTGTGGCGGCGGTCGTGTCGGTCTCGAAGCCTGCATTGGCGACGGGCGCGCCGACCGGCGCGAGGGTGCTTGGCGAGGACCCCGCGAGCACCCGCCAGGCCGCGACATCGGTCGCCCCGTTCCAGCTCATCGCAAGCGACGTCGTGCCCGCACCGGAGGCGCGGCCTGCGACGAGCACCGGCTGCGTGACGGGCTGGGCACTCCACGGGTAGCGGAACGCGCGGTAGGACTCAACGAGCGGCGGCAGCGTCAGCTGGAAGGTGAGCGTGCCGTGCAGCGAGAACTCGGAGGCAATTCCGACCTGCCCCCAGCCAACGAACTCGTCGGCGTTGGTCAGCTGCTGGACGTCGCCCTGGCTGGGCGAGAGCACGGCCTGTCCCGGCTCGACGTATTGGTGCAGCAGCGTCGCGGTCCAGTGCTTGAAGTCGAGGCCGACCTCGATCGCTCGCGAGGACGGCCCGGCCTGTGGTGTGTCCTCGTTGTCGAAGATCTCGATCGCGTCGCTTGAGACGAACGTCGCGTCGTGCTGCCACGCGAAGCGCACTGAGGGGCCGAGCCTGAAGCTCGAGTGCTTGCCGCCGAGCGTCCAGAGGATCTCTCCGTAGGTGTGGCCGATCTGGTAGACGGCCCAGCTGCTGCGCGAGCTGACAAGCAGGTTGCCGCTCGGCTCGAGGTTGATCGAGTTGATGTGGAAGAAGTCCCACACGCCCCCGGAAGTTCGCGGCACAGGGCTGTAGGAGTTGCTCAGCGGCACGTGACCAAGGGCGTGCCATTCGAACATCACCAGCCCCGTGCGCACGTCGATCTCCTGGACGACGCAGTCCTCGACGATCCCGTTCGATAAGCCGCCGACCGAGGACAGATTCGCGTAGACCGGCTCGTAGGCCGTGACCAGCGCGACACCGTTCGGTTCGAGGTCGAACTCGTGGAGGTCGAGTGTGAGCCCATTCCCGGCCCTCACCTGAGCGATCTTGCGGTAGCTGGTGTCGTCGATCACGCCGGTCCCGTCGATGCCGTGACCGAGCGCGACCTGGCCGATCCAGTACGTCAGCACCGGGTGGCCGAGGTAGCTCTGCACGCGCAGATCGGTGGCCTGGTGACCGGGCGTCGACGGCGCCCACCAGACGAGCTGCCCCTGCGGATTGACGATCATCGCGCCAGGCTGGACGTTGCCATCGACGGGCGTGAGGAAGATGTCGCCGAGATTTGGGTCCGCCGCCGGTTTGGTGACCGTGACCAGCGGCGGGTGGATCGTCGGTAGCGACGCGTAGCTCGCCGCGCCGGTCGAGCCGACAGGCGCCGTCGCGCCCGCCGGGCCGGTCGCGCCGGTGGGGCCGGTCGAGCCCGTGCGGACCGGGTAGAGGTAGCCGATCGTGAAGGTCGTCCCGATCGTTCGGCTCGCGCCCCTTACGGTCTCAACGGCGCTGACCGTTACCTGCTCGCCCTTCGTGAAGGCCCTTGCCGGCACGTAGCTGGCGCCCGTGCCGGTCGAGAAGGCCTCGAGCTTCCCGGTGTGCGGGCCACTGCGCGACCCTCGCACCGAGATGTGCGAGAACGACGACGCCGGAGCGCCAAGGAAGCTGATCTGCGTCGACGGTGCCGCGTCGGGCGTCCCGTTGAGCGGCGAGACGGTGACGACCGGCAGCGCCGGCGCCGACGTGGCTGCCATCGCGACCGGAGCCGCCGCGAGCGCGGCGAGCGTCGCCAAGAGCGCCGCGAAGCGCGCTGAGAACATCCTCATAGATCTAGCACGCGGCCTAAAGAAACGGCCAAGACGCAAACGCGCCGGTCGCGATATTTCAACACGGCGCAACGTCTCAGCCGCTCGCCGCGGCACGAGCTCGGCCAAATCATCACGGCCGAGCGCCCTGGTCAGGCGGCGGCCGGCGCCTCGAGCTCCGCGTAGAGCGGGTAGCGCTCGACGATCGCGCCGACCCGATCGAGGAGCTCCTCGCGGCGCTCGTCGAACTCGCCGCCGAGGGCGACGCCGATGATCTCGCCGATTTCGAGGAAGTCCTCGCGTCCGAGGCCGCGGGTCGTCAGCGCCGGCGATCCGATCCGAAGTCCCGACGTCACGCGCGGCGGTCGCGGGTCAAACGGGACGGCGTTGCGGTTAACGGTGATCCGGATCTCGTGCAGGCGGTCCTCGGCGTCCTGCCCGCTGAGCTCACTCTCGCGCAGGTCGGCAAGCAGGAGATGAACGTCCGTGCCGCCAGTCAGGACGTTGATGCCGTTGCCGGCGCGCAGCAGCGACTCGGCGAGCGCCCGCGCGTTCTCGAGCGTGCGCCGCTGACGTTCGCGGAAGGCCTCGCCCGCGGCGATATGGAAGGTGACCGCCTTGCCGGCGATCACGTGCTGGAGCGGGCCGCCCTGCTGGCCCGGGAAGACCGCTGAGTCGATCTCCTTGGCGTAGCGCTCCTGGCAGAAGATCACACCCCCGCGCGGACCGCACAGCGTCTTGTGGGTCGTCGTCGTCACGACGTCGGCACCAAAGGCGACCGGGTTCGGATGCAGGCCCGCCGCGACGAGCCCGGCGAAGTGCGCCATGTCGACCATCAGGTACGCGCCGACCTCATCCGCGATCTCGCGAAAGCGCGCGAAATCGAGCTGGCGCGGGTAGGCCGACCAGCCGGCGAGGAGCAGCTTCGGGCGGTGCTCGCGCGCGAGCCGCGCCACCTCGTCCATGTCGATCAGGCTCGTCTCGCGGTCGACCTCGTAGGGGACGATCTGATAGAGCCGCCCCGAGACGTTCTTCTTCATACCGTGCGTGAGATGGCCGCCGTGGGCCAGCGAGAGACCCATAATCACGTCGCCCGGCTCGAGCAGCGCGTGGTAGACGGCCGCGTTGGCCTGGGCCCCGGAGTGCGGCTGGACGTTGGCGTGGTCAGCGCCGAAGAGGGCCTTCGCGCGGTCGATAGCGAGCTGCTCGGCGATGTCTACGAACTCGCATCCGCCGTAGTAGCGCGCGCCCGGATAGCCCTCGGCGTACTTGTTCGTCAGCACGCTCCCCTGGCACTCGAGCACCGCCTGTGGCACGAAGTTCTCCGAGGCGATCAGCTCAAGCGTGTCCTGCTGGCGCTCGAGCTCGAGCGCCAGCGCCTCTGCGATTTGCGGGTCGACCTCGGCCAGCGGGCGACCGAGGGCGTCGGGCGGAAGCTCGTCGCTCATTGGCTTCACGAGCCTAGCAGCGCGAGGTGAAGTTCCCCTGCGGTTACGGCGCCCTCACGGACGATCCGCCAGCTTCCGTCCTCCTCGAAGGCGCCGAGATCGACAATTGTCGACGGCGTGCCGGGCAGCTCGCCGGCATCGAGCGCGAGATCGGCGCCGGCGAGGATCGCCGGCTCAACGTCCTCGAGCCGCCGCGCCTCGGCTCCCCCGGCGAGGTTCGCGCTGCTCAGAAGCAGGGCGCGCCCGCCGGCGTCGAGGCCGTCGACCACTCTGATGCCGAGCAGCTCGCCGCCCGCGAGCGGGAAGCGCCGCGCCGGGTTCGGAACGAGCAGCGTCAGCGGTCCCGGCAGCAGATCGCCCAGCGCCGCCCGGACCCGGTCACCGAGTTCGGGCAGAGCCGCGAGCGCCGCGGACACGGACTCGAAGGCGACCGCCGCGGGCTTTCCGTCAGGCCGCCCCTTGAGCGCCAGCAGGCGCTCGACGGCAGCCTCATCGAGGGCGTCCGCGCAGACGCCGTAGACGGTGTCGGTGCCGATTACGGCGACGCCGCCGGCGGCGATGACCTCGGCGAGTGTCATCGCCTCGCGCTCACCGCGCGCTCGATCCCCGCCAGGTCTCGGTGGCGCTCGCGCAAGGGGTACCCGGCCGCCTCGCAAAGCGCATCGACGGCGTCGGCCTGCGCCTCACCGTGCTCGAGGATGAGCGTTCGCACGCTGGCGGCGCCGGCGTCCGCGACGAGCCTTCGGAGCACCGCGAGGCCGTCCGGGCCACCGTCGAGGGCGAGTCGCGGCTCGTGGCGCGAGATCTCGGGCTCGAGCCCGGCGATCTCGCCGCTTGCGACGTAGGGCGGGTTCGCGACGACGGCGTCGTAGCGCTCGTACTCGAGGCCGGCGAGCAGATCGGCCTCGAGCCACTCGATCTCGAGGCCGAGGCGCTTGGAGTTGGCGGCCGCAACCTCCAGTGCCCCGCGGTCGAGGTCTGAGCCGCTGACGATCAGGTCGCCGCGCTCGTCCTTGAGCGCGAGCGCGACGGCGCCCGAGCCGCAGCAGCAATCGAGCACGCGGCCACCGCGCGCCAGGCTCGCCGTGGCAAGCTCGACGAGCAACTCGGTCTCCGGACGCGGCACGAGGACGCGTGCGTCGACATCGATGTCAAGGCGCCGAAAGGCGCGGCGGCCGACGATGTAGGCGACCGGCTCGCGCTGGGCCGAGCGGCGGCTGACGTGCGAGCGAAACGTCCGGGCGGCGGCGCTTTCGAGCGGCGCCTCGGGCTCGCGGATCAGGCGCTCACGCGAGCCGCCCATGGCGTCGGCGAGCAGCAGTTCGGCGTCCAGGCGCGCGCTTGGCGAGCCGGCCGCGCGGATCGCGATCGTCGCGGAGTCGAGCGCCTCGGCGACGCTAACGGCGCCGATCCTTCTCACGCCACCGCCTGCTCGGCGAGGCGGCGGCTCTTCTCCTCGGCCTGCAGCGCGGCGGTCAGCTCGTCGAGCTCGCCGGCGAGGACGGCGTCGAGGTTGTAGACGGTCAGGTTGATGCGGTGATCGGTGACGCGCCGCTGGGCGTAGTTGTAGGTGCGGATCTTCTCCGCTCGCTCGCCGGTGCCAACCTGCGAACGGCGATCGGCCGCGAGCGTCGCCTGCTGCTCGGCGAGCGCGCGCTCATAAAGTCGCGCTCGCAGCACGCGGAGCGCCTTCTCGCGATTCTGTAGCTGCGACTTCTCATCCTGCATCGACACGACGATCCCTGACGGGCGGTGCGTGACGCGGACGGCGGAGTCTGTCGTGTTGACCGACTGGCCGCCCGGGCCGCTCGAGCGGTAGACGTCGATCTGCAAATCGCCGGGGTCGATCTGGACGTCGACCTCCTCGGCCTCCGGCAGGACGGCGATCGTCGCGGTCGATGTGTGCACGCGGCCCTGCGACTCGGTCTGGGGCACGCGCTGCACACGGTGGGTGCCGCCCTCGTACTTGAACACCGAGTAGGCGCCGTCGCCCTTGATCGCGAACGTGTACTTACCCTCGCCCGAGTCAAGCGGCTCGACCTCGAACCCAAGTCGCTCGGCGTAGCGGGTCAGCATGCGCTGGAGGTCGCCGGCCCAGAGGCCAGCCTCATCGCCGCCGGCGCCGCCCTGGATCTCGACGAGTACGTGCTTGTCGTCGTTTGGATCGCGCGTGACCATCGCAATGCGGATCTCCTCCTCCAGCTCCGTGATCCGCTCGCGCGCCGCGGCCAGCACGTCGCGTAGCTCCTCGTCGTCGACGCCGTCGGCGAGCAGCTCCTCGGCCCCCGCCGCGTCGTCGTGGGCGTGGCGCCACGCGGCGGCGAGCTTCGCCGCCGGCTCGAGCTGGCGGTAGGCGCGGCCGAGCTCGGCGCTTCGGCTGCGGTCGGAGATCACCGCCGGGTCGGCCATCTGCCCCTCGAGCTCAAAGAAGCGCTCCTCGATCTGTTCGACGAGAGCGTCGATCATGCAACGACCTCGAGCCCGACGAGGTCCGCGGCGCCGGCGCCGTCGCCGGCCTCCACGTCGAGCACCGAGCGAAGCGCCGCGATCGCGACGGCGAGCTGGGAGAGGTCGGGCTCGCGCGTCGTCAGCCGCTGCAGCGCGAGACCGGGCGCCATCACCGCTCGCACCCAGCGGTGGTTGCGGTAGCGCGCGGCGAGCTTGATGATCTCGAAGGAGATCCCGGCGATCACCGGGACGCCGAGGATCCGCGTCAGCAGCAGCCAGTACCAGGCCGGCAGGCCGATCGGCGCGAAGACGAAGATGGCCACGATCATCACGATCAGCAGGAAGCTCGTTCCGCAGCGCGGGTGAAGGCGCGAGAACGCGGCGGCGTTCTCGGGCGTCAGCTCGCGGCCGGCCTCGTGGCAGGCGATCGTCTTGTGCTCCGCGCCGTGGTACTCAAACACGCGGCGCAGCTCGCGAAGCCGCGAGAGAAGCAGCAGGTAGCCGAGGAAGATCGCCGTGCGAAGGACGCCCTCGATAAGCCAGAAAAGCGTCGAGGAATGCAGCTGCGACTTGACGATGCTGACAAGCCCGACCGGCAGCACGAAGAAGAGCCCGACGGCGAACGCGAAGGAGACGACCAGCGCGCCGACCCAGGCCGCGCCGCTGAGGCCGCCGCCTTCGTCCGCCTCAGCGGTCCCAAGCTGAGCATTGGCGGAGATGTTCAGCGCGCGCATCCCGATCGCCAGAGACCCGCCAAGCGCGACGACCCCGCGCAGGAGCGGCAGGCGCAGCCAGCGGTGGCGGCGCAGTGCCGAGCTGAAGGGAAATGTCTGGACGGCGATCTCGCCGGCCGGTACCTCGCGTTCGGCGCGTTCGAGCTGCTCCGGCGTCGGCGCGCGGACCGCCACCGACCAGGTGCGGATGCCGCGCATCATCACGCCCTCGAGCACGGCCTGACCACCGATTGGCGCATCGCGCCCGCGCGCGGCGGCCACGTGTGCTCCCTACTTCGAGGTCGCGCCCGCGCGCTGCCGGCTTCTGGCGACGCGGCGCTGGAAGCGCTCGACGCGCCCGCCGGTGTCGATCAGCTTCTGGCGGCCCGTGTAGAACGGATGGCAGTTCGAGCAGATCTCGACGCGCAGCTCAGGCTTCGTCGAGCGCGTCTCGAACTCGTTGCCGCACGTGCAGCGCACGACCGCGGTCATGTACTCGGGATGGATCTCGGCCTTCATGGAGTACACATCTTAGCGGCCCGGCAACGGCGGCTTCAGCGCCCGCAGGCGAAGCTGCGACTGCGGACCGTGTCGGCCGGCTCGGTGACGACTCCGGTGACATCCGCCGTCGCGACGATCGTCGTTCCGGCGTTGCAGCGCGGAGCCGTGAACTCGACCAGCTGCGTCGAGTTCGCGGCGAGCGTCGGCACCGCGATGTTCGGCTGCGCCACGCCGTTGACGGTCAGTCCGACGTCGAAGTTCGCCGCCGCCGCCGTGCCGTCGTTGCGCACGACGACGCTGTAGACGGCGGTCGCGGCAGTCGGACCGGCGGCGCGCGCGAGCGGCTCGCCGATCGCCAGGTCGGGCTGCAGCAGCGGCTGCACGCAGGCGGTCGAGTAGATGTCCTCGTGGCGGACCGTGTGGCGGTGGCGGTCGAGCCAGCGAGCGCGCACGAGGACGCGGAAGGCAGCGGGGGCGGGCAGGCCCGTGACCTCGTGGTTGTAGGTGAAGATCGCGACGCCGGGCTGCGAATGGACCAAGCTGCCGAAGCCGGGCGCCGTCACGGTCGCAAAGCCGCCCTTGCGGGAGTGCTCGACCTGCAGGACGAAGCTGACCGCCATCGTGCGGGTGCCGGAGACCGACGTCATCTGCGATTCGAAGATCGCGTAGCGGTTGGCCTGCGCGGGGTCTGTGTGGCAGGCGCTGACCGTCGCCACGAGACCGGTGACACCGGTCGAGCCGGTCGTACCGCTCGGGCCGGTCGGCCCTGTCTTGGCGGGCGCCTGGGCGCCGAGCGCACCAGGTGCAAGCGTCGAAAGGAGCACGACGGCACCGGCGATAAGCGGCGCAAGGAGGCGGCGATAGGAACTCATTTCGACCTTATGAACACCACCCGAGCGCATAGGTTGCGCTCAAGTTTGCTGGTAATGAGGACCATTCCCGCCTTCGGGAGCGGTCAATCGCCCGCCCTTGGCGGTGATCGCCCCGCACTGCACGCAGTTGGTGTAGTTGACGATCACATCGACGTCGCCCTCGGCCGGCGCGTCCTCGGGAATCTCATAGACCGCCGCCGGACACATCCAGCGCCACGTCTCGGCCAGCTCGCGGGGCACGCTGCGGGCGACGCGAATGTGGTTTGGCGCGTCGTCGCGTGTCTGGTTGCCCGAGACGTAGACCGACGACAGCTTGTCGAAGGTGTAGCGCCCGTCGGGCTTCGGGTAGCGCCGCGCGGTGCTGCCAACGAACATCGGCTGCTCATCGTCGCGATGCCAGGCCAGGCGCCCGGGCGGAAGCCGTCCTCGCGTCACGATCGCCAGATTGACGAGCGGCGCACCGGCGACGAAGCCGCGCTGAAATGGCTGGCGCGCGTTTCGAACGCGCTGCAGCTCGCGCCCAGGCGCTGAGCCCTCGAGCTCCTCCTCATAGGAATCGAGCCCCCCGGCTTCGCCCTTCAGCTGGCGGTGGATCGCCTCGGCGGCAAGCCGCCCTGAGTTGATCGCGTGATGGATGCCCTTCAAAGCGATCGCATCGACCAGCCCCGCCGAGTCGCCGGCCAGCAGTGCGCCGGGCATGACCGGCCGCGGCATCGACCACCAGCCTCCGCCGGGGATCGCCTTGGCGCCCCAGGCCACGCGCTCGCCCCCTTCGAGGATCCCGCGCACTAGCGGGTGAAGCTTGAACAGCTGAAGCAGGTCGTGAGCCGAGGTCGTCGCGTCGCGGTAGTCGAGGTCGATCACGAAACCAATCGAGACGAGGTCCTCGCCGCTTCGCTCGTCATGCATCGGGTAGATCCACGTGCCGCCGACCTGCCTGTCGCGCGCGCGCAGGTGAAGCGGCCACGGGCCGAGGGTGTGAATCACACGTTCGAGCGGCCGCGGGACGCGCCAGACCTCCTTGACGCCGAGCTCCCAGACCTGCGGCTCGCGATCGTCGGCGAGTGAGAACTCGCGGATCGCGGCGCCCGTCAGATGCCCCCAGCAGCCCTCGGCGAGGACGGTCACGCCGGCCGAGATGTCGGTCCCGGGCTCGAAGTTCGAGAGCGGCTCGCCGTCGCGCCCTCGCCCCTTGTCGCCGGAGCGGACGCCTCGCACCTGCCCGTCGGTGACGATCAGCTGCGCGGCCGAAGTCTCGGTGAGCAGGTAGGCGCCGGCCTCCTCGGCGCGCGCCGCCATGTAGCGCGCCATCGCCGCGACGGACACGACCTCGTTACCGTGGTTTCGAAACGGAGGCGGCGTCGGGATGCGGATCTTCGTGCGCCGGCCGGGAAGCACGTAGACGGCCTCTCGCTCGACCTCACCGAACGCGAAGCCCTCGCGCCGCCATTGCTCGCGATCGAGGTCCGGGAACAGCGCCTGAAGCGGCTCGGGACGCATCAGGGCACCCGACAGGCTGTGCGCACCGCAGGCCTTCGCCTTCTCGATCACGCAGACCGGCACCTCGCCGAGGCGCTCCGCGGTGGCCGGGTCCTCAGCGAGCAGCTGCAGGAGCCGGTTTGCGCAGGCGAGGCCGGCCGTTCCGCCGCCAACGATCGCGACGCCGACCTCGATGCGGTCGTCCTCTGAGTCGAGCTCGCGCTTGACGAACTCGCGCGGTGAGTCGACGGGCGGCGGGTAGTCCGCCGGGACGGCGCTTGGCCCCCGCGCCATGTCAGTCTCCGGTGCGTCGCGCCCGCAGCGCTGCGGAGAGCTTCGGCAGGATCTTGTTGAGATCGCCGACGATTCCGAGGTCTGAGAACTCGAAGATCGGCGCGTTGGCGTCCTTGTTGATGGCGACGATGTTCTCCGAGGAGGCCATGCCGACCTTGTGCTGGATCGCGCCGGAGATGCCGGCCGCGACGTAGAGCTTCGGCGCCACCGTCTTGCCGGTCTGACCGATCTGGCCCGAGTAGGGGAACCAGCCGGCGTCGACGACGGCGCGCGTGGCTGCGACGGCGCTTGAGCCGCCGAAGGCCTCGGCCAGCTCGCTGCACAGCTCGAAGCCCTCGGCGCGGCCGAGGCCGCGGCCGCCGGCGACGAGCACCTTGGCGCCCTCGATGTCGACCTCCTCGCCGCGCTGCTCACCGCGGCTCACCATCCGCGCGCGCGTCGAGAAGTCAGAGAACGAAACCTCGAGCTCCTCGACAGCGGCCGGCCCCTCGCCGCGCTCGAGCGCCTCGAAGGCGTTGAGGCGACCGATCACGATCCCGCGCTCGCGAAACGAAATCACCGAAATCGCCGAATCGCCCAGGATCGGGCGCTCGGCCAAGAGCTTTCCGTCCTCAACGGACACGGCGGTGACCTCCATCGCGACACCGGCGCCCAGCCGCGCCGCAAGCCCCGCACCGATCTCAAAGCCCAACAGCCCGCCGCCGAACAGCGCGTAGCCATAGTCGCCGCCGGCGAAAAGCTGCGCCATCGCATCGACGACCGGCTGCGCGAGTCCCTCCGGGCCGGCGACGCGAAAGACGCGCTTGGCCCCGAAGGCGCCAAGCCCGGCGCACAGCTCATCGGTCGCGCTGTCGCCCAAAACAACCGCGTGGGCCTCGCCGCCGAGCTCGGCGGCGATCCTCGCGGCCTCAGACACAGCTCCCAGCGAGTTCTTGTTGAAAGCTCCGTCGTAGTGCAGGGCGTAGACGAGGAGATCGCTCATCAGATCAGCTTCCTTTCCTCGAGCCAGGCGATGATCTCGGCGACCGTCGCATCGGTGTCGTCGTCCTCGATGATCCGCCCCGCCGGCTTGCGTGGCGGCTCCTTCGCGGCGGTCCAGACGGCGCCCGACCCTTCACCGCCGACCCTGGCCGCCTCGATCCCGACATCGGCGACGCCGAGCGTCTCGAGCGGCTTCTTCTTGGCTCCCATGATCGCCTTCAGCGACGGGTAGCGCGGCTCGTTGATCGCATCGCCGACCGCCACCACCGCCGGCAGCCCGACCTCGACCGTGTCATAGCCGTACTCGGCCTGACGTTCGCAGCGCAACCCGCCATCGACGACATCCAGGCGGATCACCTGAGTCAACGAGGGCATCCGCAAATGGTCGGCGACGATCGCGCCGACCGTGTAGCACTCGCCGTCGTCTGACTGCTGGCCGAGGAGCACGAGATCCGGCGCCTCACGCTCGAGCGCAGCGGCCAGCGCATAGCCGGTCGCCGCGACATCAGAACCCGCGAGCGCCTCGTCGCAGAGATGGATCGAGCGGTCGGCGCCAAGCGAAACGGCCTTGTGCAGAGCCCTCACCGCGGCCTCCGGGCCCATCGTCACCGCGACGATCTCAGATACCTCGACCTCGCCGCCCTCGCGGATCGCAAGCGCGGCTTCGATCGCATGCGTGTCGTATGGATTCAGCGTTCGCTCACCGCTGCGGTCAAGACGCCCCGAACCAGGGTCGATCCGCTTGCGCACCGCAGCGTCCGGAACCTCCTTGACCAACACGCAGATCTTCAAGCCTGCTTCTCCTCGCTCGGCGCGGCGCCGACGGCGCCGCGGATGAAATCGATCGCGTCCTCGGTCGAGGCGCCCGGCGTGAATACCGCCGCCACGCCCAGCGCCTTGAGCGCTGGGATGTCCTCAGCGGGGATCGTCCCTCCGACGGTCACGACGACGTCGCCGGCGCCCTGCTCGCGCAAGAGCTCCACGATGCGCGGCACGAGCGTCATGTGCGCTCCCGAGAGGATCGACAGGCCGACCGCGTCGGCGTCCTCATCCACGACCGTGGCGACGATCTGCTCCGGCGTCTGATGCAGCCCTGTGTAGATGACCTCCATGCCGGCGTCGCGCATCGCGCGGGCGATCACCTTCGCGCCGCGGTCGTGTCCGTCGAGTCCGGGTTTGGCGACGACGACGCGAATCCTGTGCTCGGTGGCCATGCGCTACGGACCTTACCCGCCGCCTGCGACTCAGGCGCGCACGACGACCGCGTCGCCCTGCGCGCCGCCCGAGCAGATCGCCGCACAGCCGATCCCGCCGCCGCGGCGGCGCAGCTCATGCACCAGCGCGGCGAGAATCCGCGCTCCGGAGGCCCCGATCGGGTGCCCGAGCGCGACCGCTCCACCGTTGACGTTGACGCGGTCCTCGTCAATGCCGAGCATCCGGATCGTGTTCAAGGCGACCGAGGCAAAGGCCTCGTTGACCTCCCAAAGATCGACGTCGGAAGCCTGGATTCCGGCCTTCTCGAGCGCTCGCCGCGCCGCCAGCGCGGGTGATCGAGCGAGATAGGGGAAATCGTCGGCGGCCTGGGCGTAGGAGGCGATCGTCGCCAGCACCTCGCGGCCGTTGGCGCGCGCCCAGCCCTCTTCGGCGACGACGAGCGCCGCCGCTCCGTCGTTGACGCCTGGCGAGTTGCCCGCCGTGTGGCTCCCGTCGGGGACGAAGATCGGCGGCAGCTTCGCCAGGCCCTCGAGCGTCGTGTCGCGCCGCGGCGCCTCGTCGGTGTCGACCACCGTGTCGCCCTTGCGTCCGGGGACCGTCACGCTGACCATCTCCTCCCCCATCCGCCCGTCGTCGATCGCGGCGATCGCCAGCTCGTGCGAGCGAAGTGCCCAGCGATCCATGTCCGCGCGGGTGATCTCGAGCTCGGCGGCCACCTCGCTCGCCTCGGCGGCCATGTGCTTGCCGCTCCACGGGCTCTCAAGGCCGTCGCGGACCATCGCGTCGCGGACCGTCGCATCGCCCATACGCAGCCCAAAGCGCGCGCCGGGAAGCAGGTAGGGAGCCTGCGACATCGACTCCATGCCGCCCGCGACGCCCAGCTCGAGGTCCCCGGCGCGGATCGCTGTGTCAAGCAGCGCGACCGCGCGCATCCCCGACGCACACACCTTGTTGATCGTCTCCGAGCTGACGTCAATCGGGATGCCCGCGCGGTGCTGCGCCTGGCGCGACGGGATCATTCCCTGCCCGGCCTGGATGACGGTGCCCATCACGACGTGCTCGACACGGTCCGGCGCGACCTCCGAGCGCTCGAGCGCGGCGTCGATCGCGGTCGCGCCGAGCTCGGCCGCAGTAAGCGACGCGAGACCGCCGCCGAGCTTGCCGATCGGCGTTCGCGCGCTGCCGAGAATTACGCTGCTTGGCACCTGGCGACCTCTACCGAGCAGTTTAGGGGGCGGCCGCGAAGGCAAGCCGAGCGTCGCGCTATGCTCGCCCGCGGCATGAGGGTCCAGGTGACTACGGCGGCCGCGGCAGAGACGGATGCCGACACGCTGGTCGTCGGCGTCTTCGAGGGCGACGAGGTCGAGCATCCCGCGCTCGCCGCCCTGCTTGCCTCCGGCGAGGCCAAGCGCGCGAGTGGCTCGCTCGCTCTGGCGCACGACGACGGCCGCCGCTGGCTCCTCGCGGGCCTCGGCAAGCGCGCTGACTTCACGCACGAGTCGGCGCGCGTCAGCGCCGCCAAGGCGGCCAAGCGTGCCGGCGAGCTCGGCGCGAACCACCTCTGCTGGGTCCTCCCCCAGGAGCAGGGCGCGGACATCGCCGGGGCGCTCGTCGAGGGCACGATCCTGGCCTCCTACCGCTTCGACGGTTACAAGGAGGTCAACGAGGCCGACCCGCCGCCGAAGCCGCTCCAGGAGCTGACGCTCTCGTCGCAGGCCGACGTCGCGGCTGCCGCCGAGCGCGGGAGGGTTGGCGCGGAGGCCGCCAACGCCGCACGCGTGCTCCAGGACACCCCGGCCAACGACATGACGCCAAGCGACCTCGCCGCGCGCGCTGAGCAGCTCGCCGCCGAGCACGAGACGTTGACCGTCGCAGTCGAGGGGCGCGAGGAGATCGCGGCGCGCGGGATGGGTGCCTTCACCGCGGTCGCGCAGGGCAGCTATCAGGACCCGCGCCTGATCACCCTGCGCTACGAGCCCGCCGGCGGGGCCGCGAACGGCCCGGTCCTCGGCTTCGTCGGCAAGGCCGTGACGTTCGACAGCGGCGGCCTCTCGATCAAACCCGCCGACGCCATGGCCGAGATGAAGTACGACATGTCGGGCGGAGCGAGCGTCATCGAAGCGATCGCCGCGATCGCCGAGCTCGAGCTGCCCGTCCGCGTGATCGGCGTCGTCGGCGCGACCGAGAACATGCCGAGCGGGCGCTCGGTGCGACCGGGCGACATCGTCAAGACGCTCAAGGGCCTGACCGTCGAGATCAACAACACCGACGCCGAGGGGCGCCTCGTGCTCGCCGACTGCATCGCCTACGCGATCGCCGAGGGCGCCGAGCGGATCGTCGATCTGGCGACTCTGACGGGTGCCTGCGTCATCGCGCTCGGCCACACCTACGCCGGCGTGATGAGCAACGACGACGAATGGTGCGCCCGCGTCACCGCGGCCGCACAGGCGACCGGTGAGCTGATCTGGCGCTTGCCGCTGCACGCCGAGTACGCGAAGCTCGTTAGCGCGACC
>DATGHN010000014.1:0-4709 GCA_035308005.1 Solirubrobacteraceae bacterium | reverse complement strand
GGGCGCAAGGTCGATCTGCGCGGCCTGCGCGCCGTCGCGGTCGGGCGCGCGATCGCCGGCGTGCGCCGCCGCGGAAAATACATCCTGGTCGACGTCGACCCCGATCGACTGGGGCGGGATGCCGGCGCCGGGATCATCATTCATCTCGGCATGACGGGGCGCCTGCGCGTCCAGCCGAAGGGGGCAGCGCGCGCGCCGCACACGCACGTCGTCTGGGCGCTCGCCGGGGGCGACGAGCTCCGGTTCGTCGACGCGCGCCGCTTCGGCTGGGTGACGCCGGGGCGGCCAATCGCCGAGGAGGCCGCGCTGACTGCGCTCGGCCCCGATCCGCTCACCGAGCTCGACGCGCCGGCGCTGGCGACGGCGCTCGGCGCCGCCCGCACCCCGATCAAGGCGTTCCTGCTCGATCAGCGGCGCATCGCCGGCCTGGGGAACATCTACGTCTCCGAGGCGCTGTTCCGGATCGGCGCCCATCCCGCCACGCCCGCCAAGCGGCTCGCGCGCCGGGCAGAAGAGCTGCTCGCGTCCGTGCGCGCCACGCTGGAGAGCGGGATCGCGCGCCGGGGCACCACGCTGCGCGACTATGTCGACATCGATGGGGAGAGCGGCGACAACGCCGCCGCGTTGCTGGTTTATGGCCGCGAAGGTGAACCCTGCTTCCAGTGCGGCACGCCGATTCGCCGGCGGGTCGACAGCGGACGGGCGACCTTCTTCTGCCCGCGCTGCCAGCGCCGCTGAGGAACTCCAGGAGGGCGTTGCCGCCAGGCAACGGTGAGCGAAGCGGACCATCGACGTTGGCCCGACGACGTGCCGCCCGGAGGCGGCCTACGAAACGGCGAGCGCGTCGACCGAGCGGGCGAGCGCGTCGAGCGGGCGGGCGATCTGCTCGTCGTGGATGAGCGCACGCATCGTCTCATCGGCGGCCGCCTCACCGAGTGCGGCTGCTGCGTCCTTGAAGGCGGCGTCGAGATCGCGCTTCAAGCCGACGAAGAGCGGCTCCTCAGGGGTCGGGGCGCGCCGGACCAGCACGTCGCGGATGGCCGCGATCTCCAGCCGCAGGCGTGGAAGTTGATGACGGAAGAAATCGGGGACGGCGCCCCCTTCGATCACGCCGCGCGCGTAGGCCGCGAAGCGCTCGAGCGCGGCCTCGATGGCGCGGGCGAGGCGGGCCCGCAGCTTGGCCGTCTGCGCCGGGTCCTCACCCGTATCGGCCGCTGCGGGCTGGAGCGCCGCGCGCAGCGCGGTCCGGGTGCCTTCCGCCGCCTGGGCCACGGCGTCTTCCAGCAGCTCGGCCAGGAACTCCTCGTCGGCGGGTGTCGCGCGATGCTCGCCGAACAGCCAGGACCGCGGCTGGACGAACTCGCGCACCTCGAAGGCCGCCCGACGATAGCCCTCGTCGATGCGGGCGCCGAGGGCAATTCGCTCGCCATCGAGCGCGCTTTGCAGCCGCTGCGCCAGCGCTCCCAGCGCGCGTCGCCCGCCGTCGAGGTCGGGGGCGATCGGGGCCGGCGCCGCCGTGCGGGCCGACTCGACGAATCGGACCAACGCCGCTGTCGCGGTGGCGCGTTTGAGCTCGCGCGCGTCGGCGAGAAATCGGTGCTCGAGGACTGTCGTCAGAGCCTCGAGATCGGGATCTGACCGCCCTGCCTTCTGCGCCGCGGTCGCCCGTGTCGCGGAGAACGGCACCACCGGCTCGACCAGATCGCCCAGCGTCCCCTCGACGTGACGAACGAGCGCGCTCACCTCGCCGGGCTCCGCGCGGTCGATCTTGTTGAGGACGCCGACCACCCGCTTGCCGGCGGCGTGGGCCAGCGCCAGCGCTTCGCGCTCCGTCGCCTTGGCGGCCTGACCGGCGGCGAACACCCAGACGATGGCGTCGGCGTCGCGCAAGAAGTCGCGCGCCACCCGCTCGTGCTCCGGGCGGATGGAGTTCAACCCTGGCGTATCGACGATCTCGACCCGGCGAAGTGTCTCGACGGGCAGGAAGATCTCCACCATTCGCACCTCGCGGGCATCGGCTTCGCGAAGCATGCCGAGGAAGGCCACGACGTCGGTAGCCGGGATGGCCCGCGCCGTGCCGTCATGATGAACCACGCGCGCCTCGGGCGTGGCGCCAAATCGAAGCACGTTGATCGTCGCGGTCGTCGGGGTGACGCCGGTGGGGGCCACGTCCGCGCCGCAAAGCGCGTTGACGAACGACGACTTGCCGGCGTTGAACTCGCCCATGACAGCGACCAGCAGCGGGCGGTCGAACGCCTCGGCGGCGCGTCCCACCGCCGTCGTCAGCCCGACCAGCGCGGGTGTGGCGCTCGCGAGCTCGTGCGCCCAGGCGAGAAGCCCGGCGAGCTGCCCGGCGGGCGGTGCGCCCGGGGCACCCGCGCGGGCCACGAACCGGCGGCTCGTTTCGTTGGGAGCCAGTCGGCCGAGCCGCAACAGGTCCGCTTCTCCGGCGCGCCCTTCGACGAAGGCGTCGAGCGCAACCGCCCAGGACGGCTCTGCGCGCGCGAGCTCGACCAAAGCGTTCCGGTCCTCCGCCCCGAGCGCCAGCGCCACGCGTGCGTCCGGCGGCGGAGGGGCTCCGAGCGCGGTTTCACGCGCCGCCGCGTCGAGCGCCTGGCGCCAGCGTCCCATTCGCGCGGCCGCTTCCCGCCTGGCCGCCCAGGCGCGCGGCTCGTCGGGAGCCTCCGCCGCCGAGGCCTCGGCAAGCGCCATCGCCTCTTCGGTCCGGGCCGCGTGCAGAAGAAATCCGACCAGTTCCGCGCGCAGCGCGACGTTCGACGGGGCGCGGCCGAGCCCCTCGCGCAGCAGCGCCTCGGCCCGACCATCGTCGGGGGCCACGGCGGCCGCCTCGGCGAAGACCCCCGGGTCGGCATTCTCGGCGCGCGCCGCCCGGGTGAGCCATTCCGAGGCCTCGCGCTCGCCGAGCCGCGCCAGCACCCGGCCGTAGTCGAGCGCCAGCCGTCGATCGTCCGCGTCGACGTCCGCGCTGCCGGGGCCGCCCATCTCGATGGCCTTGCGCAGCTCGCGCGCGGCGTGGGTCAGCTTTCCGGCCGCCGCATGAACCCGGCCGAGCGCCGCGGTGGCGCGTCGCCGCAGCCTGTTGTTGTCGAAGGCCAGCGTCAAAGTTCGACGGAGCGCATCGCGCGCCGGATCGACCCGCCCCAGGCCCGCCAGCGCCTCGCCGAGCGCGCACCACGCCGCCGGATCTCCGCCGTTCAGATCGACTGCGCGCCCAAGCGGCGCGATCGCCTCCTCGAGGGCCCCCCGCCCCGCCCGCAGCTCGCCGAGCGCCAGGAACGCCTCCGCCGTGTCGGGCGACCGCCGGGTGAGCTCGGCGAGCAGGGTCTCGGCGCGCGCCGGATCTCCGTCTGCGGCCAGCGCCCGTGCGCGCGCGATCTCGTCGGCGATCGCGGCGCGGCCGTCGCCGGTCAGCTCGTCGAGCGTCCCGGCGATGCGATCGAGGATCCCCATCAAGCGCCCTCGGGCGCCCAGACCTTCTGGCGAATCTCGGCGATCCGCTCGTCGATCGCGCGCAGCGCAGAGAGCGCGGCGTCGATCCCGGCGGCGTCGGCCGTGGCGGTCACCGTCGCGTCGGCGGCGCGCCGGTCGCGCAGCGCCCGATCGAGCACCTCGGAGATCCCGCGGGTCAGCGTGTCGCCTGCCTGCGCCACGAACTCCAGCAGGCGCGCGCCGAATCCGTCGATGATCTCGTCCAGCTTGGGGCCGACCAGCGCCGCGACCCGATCGACTGCCAGCGGCGCCTGCGCCTTGGCCTCGACCTTTACCTCGGCGGCGACCTTCCCGCGCAGCACAAAAGCCAGGATGGGCGCCGCCAGCGTCAGCACGCCGCCGGCCAGCCCGTCGACGAACAGGAACACCGTCGTGCCGAGCGCGCCGAGCGCGAAGATCGAGGCGTCGTACTTGAGGGTGTCGACCTTGATCTCCACCTTGGTGTCGGCCGGTCCGAGCTCGGTGGTGACGGTGTCGAGCACCTCGCGGACGTTCTCGTTCGCCACCTGAATCACCGTCTCGGCCAGCTTCTCGAGCTCGGCCGAGATGCGCCCCCCCTCCGTCTCGGTCCAGGCCTTCCAGGTGTCCTGAACGAAGAATGACAGGTAGCGACGGATGTCGCCGGCGTCGACGGTGTCGAGGTCGGCCGTCACGGCGGTGCGCAGCTCGGCCGTAAAGTCGGCCAGGTCCTGGCGCACGCGGGCCTTGAGCGCAGCGGTCTCGGCGCGCACCGTCGTGGCAGCCGTCTCCAGCACCTTCTTCCCTGTACGCAGCCGCTCGTGTGCCCGCCCGATCCGTTGCTCGAGCTCGGGGAGCGGCAGCTCCAGCGACCGCCGGTGAATCGCCAGGCTCTGGCGCACGAAGGCGGAGAGCCGCGCCGCATCGGCGAGCGCGTGATCGAGGAGCAGCTTTCGCCGCTGGTTCTCCACCGTCGCGCCCAGCGCCGCGACGAAGGCGTCCATCCCCGACCCGGCGCGGTCGCCCGCCAGCGCGCGCTTGGCCGACACGGGGAAGATCGCCGGCTCGGGGACGATCGCCGCCAGGTGCTTCCTGGCGAAGGCGAGCGTTTCCGCCAACTCAGCCTCGTCGAGGAGATCGGTCTTGGCCACCACGAACAGCAGCCGATCGCGCGTCGAGCGCAGGATCCGCTCCTCGAGGAACTGCCGCTCGGAGGCAGTCAGGATCTGCGTGGCGTCGAG
>DATGHN010000013.1:0-10900 GCA_035308005.1 Solirubrobacteraceae bacterium | reverse complement strand
TCTTCAAGGTGATGCCGATCGGCACCTGCCAGTAGATGACGCCGTCGCCGCCGGCGATCCGCTCGACTTCCGCGTCGAGATCGGTGGGCTCCGCGAGGAGTTTTCGCTCGAGGCCGTTCTCGAAAAAGATGACGTAGCTGTGGCGCTCGGCGTCGGCCTTGAACGGGTAGGCGCGCGCTATGTCGCGCAGCGAGTCGATGGCCAGGATCTGCACCTTCGCTTCGTAGCCGAAGCTCTTCTTGAGGCCGCTCTCGATCGTCGTCTTGAGCGCACCAGGCGATTTGGAGCTGTCGAGAACGACGTTGCCGCTCTGGAGGATCGTGCGCACGTTGGCGCAGCCGAGCTCCTCGAGGCAGGCGCGCAGCTCCGCCATCTTGACCGTGCGCCCGCCGACGTTGATGCCGCGCAGAAACACGGCGTAGGTCTTCATTCGCCCGCCGCCGCTCCCGCGACCGCCGCGAGCTGGCCGCAGGCGGCGTCGATGTCGCGTCCCCGCGTCAGGCGCACCGTGACACGCACGGCGCGCGACTCGAGCACCGAGCGGAACGCCGCGATCGCGTCGCGACCGGAGCCCACGTAGGCCGAGCCGGTCGGGTTGTAGGGGATCAGGTTGACCTTGAAGGCCTCGCGCGGCTGCAGCAGCGCTGCCAGCTCGAGCGCCTGCGCGTAGCGGTCGTTGACGCCCGCGAGCATCACGTACTCGACGAAGATCATCCGCCGGCGGACCGCGTAGTCGGCGCGACAGGCGTCGAGTACCTCGCTGAGCGAGTAGCGCTCGTTGACCGGCATCAGCGCGCTGCGCAGAGCGTCCTCGGGCGCATGCAGCGACAACGCGAGGCGGATCGGCCGCCCGGACGCGGTCAGCCGCTCGATGCCGGGGATCCAGCCGACCGTCGAGATCGCCGTGCGTCGAGCGCTGATGCCGATGTCCGGCAACAGATCGCAGGCCTCGAGCACCGCGTCGAGGTTCATCATCGGCTCGCCCATTCCCATGAAGACAGCGTGATCGACTGCTCCGAGGCGGCGGAAGTGAAGCGCCTGGTCGAGGATCTCATCGGCGCTGAGGTTGCCGCCGAAGCTCATCTGCCCCGTCGCGCAGAACGTGCACGTCAACGGGCAGCCCGACTGCGAGGAGAGGCACAGAGAGCGGCGCCCGTCGCGGTAGCGCATCAGCACCGCCTCGACCGGACGCCCGCGCGCGGTGCGAAGGAGCGCCTTGACGGTCCCGTCGCGCGAACGCGACTCGCGCTCTAGTTCGAGCGTCGAAAGCGGGAGCTGTTCCTCAAGGCGCGTGCGCAGCGCGCCGGGAAGGTCGGTCATCTCGCCGTAGGAGCGTGCTCCGCGGGCCAGCCACCCCCAGACCTGGCGCGTCCGGTAGGCCGGCTCGCCGTCCTGCTCGAAAAGCTCACTCAGCGCGGTGCGATCCACGCGACCTATGGTTGCAGCCGATGCGACTCGCCAAGTTCCTCGCCCACGCGGGCGTCGCCTCGCGCCGCCAGGCCGCCGAGATCGTGCGCTCCGGGCGCGTCAGCGTCGATGGCCAGCGCGAGCTCGATCCGGCGCGACAGATCGAGGCCGAGCTCGTGCGCCTCGATGGCACTGCAATCGAGGGACCCGAGGAGCGTGTCGTCTATGCCGTCAACAAGCCCGCCGGCGTCGTCTCCACCGCCCGCGACACGCACGGACGCCCGACCGTCGTCGACCTAGTCGATGACAACAGGCGGCTGTATCCGGTCGGCCGCCTCGATGCCGAGACGACCGGGCTGATCCTGCTGACAAACGACGGCGAGCTCGCAAATCTGCTCGCCCATCCAAGTCACGAGGTCCCAAAGGCCTACCGCGCCCGGGTCGCCGGCGGAACGCCCGATGCGGCGGCGCTCGCGGCGCTCGCGCAGGGCATCGACCTCGACGACGGCCGCACGGCTCCGGCCGCGGTCGCGCTGACAGCGCCCGACACGATCGAAATCGAGATCCACGAGGGACGCAAGCGTCAGGTCCGGCGGATGTGCGAGACCCTCGGTCACCGAGTGCTCGAGCTCGAGCGGATTCGCTTCGGGCCGCTCGAGCTCGACCGGCTCGCTCCCGGCCAGGCGCGCCGCCTCACAGACGACGAGATCGCCGCTCTGCGCGACGCCGCTCGCCGGTAGGCTGCGCGCCGTGACTGACCGGCTCTTCGCGCTGCGAGGCGCGACCAGCGTCGAGGAGAACACGGCCGCCGCGATCATCGCTGCCACCGAAGAGCTGATGCGCGCGATGGTCGAGCGCAACGCGCTCGAGATCGCAAGCTTCGTCAGCTGCATCTTCACCTCGACGAGTGACCTCGACGCCGAGTTCCCGGCGCTCGCCGCCAGGCGCATCGGCTTCGACCACGTGCCGCTGCTGTGCGCTCAGGAGATCGAGGTCCCCGGGTCGCTCGAGCGCGTGATCCGCGTGCTCGCCCACTACTACGCGCCGGCCGACCACACTCCAAGCCACGTGTATCTCGGCGAGGCCCGCAGCTTGCGCGCGGACCTCGATGCCGCACAATAGGCGCATGGCACTCGAGTTCACAGCGGCCGTCCGGCGCATCCCGGCCTACCCGGCCGCGGCCGGCTACGGGCACGAGGGCTCGCTCGTGCGCCTCGCCAGCAACGAGTCGCCCGACCCGCCGCTGCCCGAGGTGATCGCCGCCGCGAGCGCCGCCGTCGCGGACGTCAACCGCTACCCCGACCCGACCAACGCGCGCCTCCGCGCCGCGCTGTCCGATCGCTACGGGGTACCCGCCGAGAACATCGCCGTCGGCAACGGCTCATGCGAGCTGCTGATGAGCGCCTGCGACGCGCTGCTTGAGCCGGGCGCCGAAGTGGTCTACGGCTGGCCGTCGTTCTCGATCTACCCGCAGCTGGCCGCCTCGGCCGGCGCGAGCGCAATCGAGGTGCCGCTCGACGGCGAGGAGCGTCTTGACCTCGACGCGATGGCGCGCGAGATCACGGTCGCCACACGCCTCGTCATCGCCTGCAATCCCAACAACCCGACAAGCACGGCGCTGGCGTTCGAGAGCCTCGCGGCCTTCGCCGAGCGGGTGCCGCCGAGCGTCTGCCTGTTCTTCGATGAGGCCTACTGCGACTTCAACCTGCTCACCGACCCCGACGCGACAGTCGACCTGCTCGCCAAGCACCCCAACCTCGTCCTGCTTCGGACCTTCTCCAAGGTCCACGGACTGGCCGGGTTGCGCGTCGGCTTCGCGCTGTGCGGCTCGCGCGAGCTGCCCGACGCCGTGACCCAGCTTCGCCAGCCGTTCTTCCTGAACGCCGCCGCCGGAGCCGCGGCAATCGAGTCGCTGCGGCACCTGGACGAGGTCGCGCGTCGCGTCGAGCGTGTCGCGGTCGCCCGCGTGCAGGTGATCGAGGGGTTACGCGACCTCGGGCTGGAACCGGCCGACTCGCAGGCCAACTTCTGCTGGTTCGACGTCGGCGAAGGGCGCGAGGAAGCGCAGATCGTCCACGGCCTCGCTGAGGCGGGAGTGCTCGTGCGCGCGGGTGGGGCGCTTGGCAAGGATGGTGCGCTCCGCGTCACGTTCGGCACGCCGCGAGAGAACGAGCGCTTCCTCGAAGCACTCGCGACGCTCCTCTAAGTCGCGACCGCTCAGCTGCGCGCGAGCGCCGCCGCAGCCTCGGCGAAGCTCGACGGCAGCTTCTTTGACTGCTTGCGGTCATACATCAGAAGGTCTGCTCGCTCGAGCGCCTCGTCCGGCGAGCTCGATCCCTTCAGCGATGCGTGTCCGAGGCTGACCGTCAGCGCGGCGGCGTCGATCAGCTCCGAGGCGCGCAGACGCATCTGGACGCGCGCGGCGAACGCCTCGCAGTCGAGCCCGTCGCAGTTGCTGAGGATCAGCGCGAACTCATCCCCGCCGATCCGGCAAACGATGTCGGTGCTGCGCGCGGTCGCCTTCAGCACCTCGGCGAAGGCGCGCAGGAGGACGTCGCCGGCGCCGTGACCGTAGGCGTCGTTGTAGTCCTTGAAGCGGTCGAGGTCGGCGAGCACGAGGCGGCTGTCGTGGCCGTGGCGGCGGGCCAGCTCCCACTCGCGCTCGAGGTGGCGGTCGAACGCGCGGCGGTTGCCGAGCCCGGTGACGGCGTCGACGTGGGCGAGCTCATCGAGGCGCTCCTGGTCGGCGCGCAGCCGCGTCACGGTCGCGCGCAGCGCGACGACCTCGCGCTGGAGTTGGGAGAGTTTGTCGCGGCGATCCGAGCCCCCGCCGGACGGGCGGAAAGTGGGGACCAGGGGCCGACGCAGGCGGTGCAGGGACGCCGTGCTCATCGCTTCAGATATCGGCAAAGCGACGCAAAGCGGTGAAAGGTGATTGAACTCTGCAAAACAGCGTGCAGAGCTACTCCTTCGTTTAGCCTTCGGTAGCGGCTCGCTCAGACGCCCACTGCGCGCGTTCGCTCGCATATTCGGCGCGGATCCGCTCGGCGTAGCGCTGCAGCGTCAGCCCGCAGAGCTCGAGGCGGCCGAGTTGATGAAGGAGGAAGAAGTTGGCGCCCATCCGCGCGAGCGCGCCGACGTCGCCGGCGAGTACGAGTTCGCGCTCGCGATCGCTGAGCGGCGGCGTAGCCGCGCGCACGGCCGCGTCGGGGTCGAGGCGCAGAGCGTCGGCAAAGGCTGGATCGGCCACAGCTTGCCGGCAGACCTTGTTGACGGCGTAGACGCTCACTGCAGCTGCCAGGCCGCGTAGGCGTGGCCCTCCGCGCGCTGGGCCTCGATGAACGTCGCTGGAGTCGGGTCAAAGGCGCCGAGCATCGCGATCCAGTTGAGGATCTCACCGGACGCGTTTCCTGCAGCGGCGAGCTGATCGCTCGTCGTCTCGGCGACGAGCGATGCGACATCGCCCGCCGCGAGCAGTTCGGTGACGCGGATGCCCCAGTCCGGGGCGGGGACGCCGACGTGGGACTCCTCGCTCATCCGCGGCCCGCCGACCTCGAAGGAGAAGGCGCCGCTCGCGGCGACGACGACGCGGCGCTCGAGCGGGCTTGCCTCGATCGCGCGCCGCAGGGCGTTGCCGAGCGAGTGGCAGCGCCGCGCCGAAGGCAGCGGACGCATCGAGGTTGAAAGCCAGAACGGCACGATCGCGTGCTCCATCTGCGGATCGATCACGCCGAGCGGGGCAAGGATCGTGTGGTCGACCTCGAATTCCTGGCTTCGCGCGACGTCGAAATCCTCGGCGACGAGGCTCTCCTGGATCTCCGTCCCAAGCTCGCCGTCGACGGTGGCTTCCAATCGCGGCAGCATCGGGTAGTCACTTGGACCGGCGGTCGACTCGGCGACGCCGATGCAGAAGATCGGCACGCAGAGCTCGAAGAAGAGGTTGTAGTGGTCGGTCGTGAAGACGACGATCGTGTCCGCGCGCATCCCCTCGAGTTGCTCGGTGAGCTCGGCGTAGAGACGCTTCGAGTCATCGCCGGATGCGTCGCCGCGGTGGATGGCGAGCGCCGTGAAGGGGTTGTGGGGGATCCCGAGCGCGCCGACGATCGTTGCCACGCGCGCACCCTAGTAGGTTGTCTGCCGTGACCAAGCTGAGCGACGCGCTGGCCGCCGGCGACTTCACGGTGACCGCCGAGCTCGGTCCGCCGCGGCAGCCCAACTCCGCGCCCGTGCGCGAGACCGCGCGCCGCTTCGCGCACATCGTTCACGCCGCCAACGTCACCGACAACCAGGCGGCGACGGTCAAGCTATCGCCGGTCGCCTGCTCGGCGTGGATGATCGAGGAGGGGCTCGACCCGATCCTCCAGGTCACCACGCGCGACCGCAACCTGCTGGCGATCCAGGCCGACCTGCTGGGCGCGTGGGCGCTCGGCGTGCGCTCGGTGCTCGCGCTCTCGGGCGACCCGCTCAAGGTCGGCCCCTACGCGGAGCTCTCAAAGCCCGTCGGCGATCTCGACTCGATGGGTCTGCTCGAGCTCATCGTGGCAATGAATTCGGGGCGTCTCGCCGCCGGCGAGGAGCTCAGCGAGCCGACGGACTTCCTGATCCTGACCGCGGCAAACCCGCTCGTCGACACCGTCGAGCGCCTCGAGAAGAAGGTCGCCGCCGGCGCCCACGCCTTTCAGACCAACATCGTCTACGACGTTGACCGCTTCGAGGAGTGGCTCGGGCCGGTGATCGAGGCGGGCATCACCGAGCGCGCGCCGATGCTCGTCGGCGTGACCCCGCCGCGCAGCACGCGCATGCTCCGCCACATGCACGACAACATCCCGGGCATTGAGGTCGACGAGCGGACCTTCGAGCGCATGGAGGGGCTTGAGGGCGACGAGGCGAAGCAGGCCGGAATCGCGATCGCCGTCGACGTCGTCGCGCGGCTGTCGGATGTCGAGGCCGTCGCCGGCGTACACCTGATGGCCCCCGGCTGGGAGGGCGACGCCGTCCCCGCGGTCATCGCCGGAGCGGGCATCTCCGCCGAGTGACCCTCTGAGGGGCTGTTGGGTTGGGTGCATGCACCCAACCCGGATCGGGTGCATGCACCCGATCCACGGGTCGGCGCGTGCGCCGACCCGCCGCTAGTTATTCATCCACCACGCTCATGAACAGCCACTTCTTGCCGGGGGCGAGCCCCGCCAGGAAGCGACCGGTGCCCTCGAGGACGGGCGGCGAGACGATCATGTGCTGGGTGCCGGCGTGGATGTCGCGGAAGCAGCGCTGGATCGGACCCGCGCGCAGGGCGGTCGTGCCGCCTGAGGCGTAGGCGAACTCGGCGATCTCGGCGGCGACCGCGGTTACGTGCTGGAGCGCCAGGCGGTAGAGCGTGTTCTGCTCGACCGTCAGCTGCTCCTCGCGCTCGACCGCGTCCTCGATCTCGGTCCAGATCTCATAGACGAACGCGCGCGCGGCGCGGAGCTTGCCCTCGGCGATCGCGTAGTCGCGGTGGAAGGCGTTTGACTCGGCGAGGGTGCCCGCGCGGCCGGCGCGCGCCATGGCGAGCTCGCGCAGCTCATCGAGGATGCGCCGCGCGACGCCGAGCGCCCAGCCGGTGTGGCAGATCACGCCGAGGCCGGCGATGCCCATCGTGTAAAGCGAGCCGCCGCGCAGCGGAACGTTGGTCGTCGCGACGTATGAGTAGCTCTCGGGGACAAACACGTCCTTGCCCGAGTAGTCGATCGAGCCTGTCGCGCGGAGCCCCATCACGTCCCAGTTGTCGTCGAGCTCCATGGCGCTGACGCGGGTGACGAAGATCCGCGGCGGTTCGTTGGCGCCGTCGACGATCGCCGCCGTGTGGAGCGCTCCGGCGTGCTTGATCCCCGATGCGAAGCGCCAGTCACCCGAGATCCGGTAGCCGCCGTCGGCCTTGACGCCGCGGCCGGGCTGCGTGCCCGCGCCGGAGTGGACGATCAGCGGGCCGTCCGATCCGTAGAGGTCGGCCGCCGCTTCGTCGCCGATGAACGCGGCGTCGACGCCGGTCGCGAGTCCCGCTGCCATCAGCACCCAGCCCGCTGAGGCGTCGCCATAGGAGATGTGTTCGAGCACCTCGAGGGACGCGACCGGCGCGAGCTCCGAGCCGCCGAGCTCGGTCGGCATCCACATCGCCCACAGGCCGCTCTCGTGGAATGCGCTGGCGAGCGCGTCGGTGAGCTTGCCCTGCGCCTCGGCGTCCGCAGCGCTCGAGCTGGCGAGCGCGGAGAGGTCCTTGGCCGCCGCCACGAGGTCGTTTGCCACGCTCATGAGGCCGCACAGCCTATGCGATGCTGCGCGTCGTGGAGACGATGCGCGCGGTCGTTCTCGAGGCGGCGGGCGAGCCGCTGCGGGTCGAGGAGCTGCCTCGACCTGCACCGCGAGCGGGCGAGGTTCTGGTCCGGGTCTGCGGCTGCGGCGTATGCCATACCGACCTGCACGTGATCAAGGGGGAGGTCGCTTTCCCGACGCCCTGTGTCCTCGGCCACGAGATCTCGGGAACCGTCGAGGAGGTCGGGTCGGGAGTGACGGGGACCGCGCCGGGCGATCGCGTCGCCTGCGCCTTCATCATGCCCTGCGGCGAGTGCCGCCACTGCCAGGGCGGCCGCGACGATCTCTGTGAGCGCTTCTTCGCGATGAACCGCCTGCGCGGAACGCTCTACGACGGGACCAGCCGTCTGGCGCGCGCGGACGGGAGTCCGATCGCGATGTACTCGATGGCCGGGCTTGCCGAGTACGCGGTCGTGCCGGCGACCGACGTCTTCACGGTGCCAGAGTCGATCGAGCTTGCCAGCGCCGCCGTGCTCGGCTGCGCGGTGTTCACCGCCTACGGCGCGGTCGCACACACCGGCGGCGTGGCCGAGGGCGACACCGTCGCCGTCGTTGCGGCCGGGGGCGTTGGGCTCAACATCGTCGCCCTGGCGCGCGCGTTCGGCGCGGCCCGCGTCATCGCCGTCGACGTCTCGGGCGAGAAGCTCGAAACGGCGCGTTCGATGGGGGCCACGGATGTCGTCGACGCCTCGGCCGGCGATCCGGTGGCGGCGGTGCGCGAGCTCTCGGGCGGCGGGGTCGACGTCGCCTTCGAGGCGCTCGGGCGGCCGGCGACGGTCGCGCAGGCGTTTCGAATGGTGCGCGACGGCGGGACGGCGGTCTGCGTGGGCATCGCCGCCGGCGCCGCGGTGGCCGAGATCGAGATCACGCATCTGGTCCGGCGCGGGATCCGGCTGGTCGGCTCCTACGGCGCGCGCACACGCGCCGACATGCCTCGCGTGATCGAGCTCGCGGCGTCGGGGGCCGTCGATCTCGACGCGCTGATCTCAGAGCGCGTTTCACTCGACGGAGCCGCCGGCGCGTACGCCGCGCTTGACCGCGGCGAGGTGCGCGGGCGAGCCTTGGTCGTTCCGTGAGGCGGCTATCGTAGGCGCCGCGATGTCCTCGATCGGCTCCTTCCAGGACGGGTTCGATGTGACCAGGCCCGACGAGATGACGGCGGAGGAGATCGAGGCCTACCGCGCCCAGTACGTCGGCAACAACAAGGGGCTGCTCGACTCCTTCGAGTTCTGGCTCGAGTTTCGCCCCGACGTGCTCAAGCGCCACAAGGCGCGCACGCGCCACTACTCGAGCGCGATCGAGCCCCAGCGCCCGCTCGTCGAGCTCCTCGGCGCGCTCCACCAGTACACGATCATGGCCTTCCGCGAGGGCGTCGCCTACGAGATCCGCCTCGCGCAGACCAACGGAGCACTCCGCAGCGACATCCTCGACACGCTGTCGGTCGCCTTCATCCACTCCGGCCACCGCGGCATGTACGCGGCCGCCGCCTACAGCGATTACCTGCGCGACTACGAGGATCCGCCCGTCTCGGCCGAGCGCTGGCCCGAGGGCTGGAAGGTCGATGCGGCAGCGTTTGACTCGGGCATGGACTACGCGGCGCGCGAGGCCACGCGCGAGGACATGGACGCGCTGATCCACTGGTATGAGCAGACGATCGGCGAGGTCCCGCGCTACGTGCGCTTCCTGGTGCGCAACCGCCCGGGGCTCCTGAAGGCCTACCGCGACCGCTACGAGCACGCGATCCGTGACTCGCTCCCCTGCCAGATGCTGCCCTGGCTGTTGCTCAACTACAACGTCGTGCGGGGCTTCGGCGAGGGGATCCGCGAGAACGTCCTGCTCGGGCGCTCGCTCGGGATGACGCGCGAGCAACTGCTCGACGCGATCTGCTTCGCGGTGCTGCACTCGGGCGCCGACGCGCTCGGGATCGCCGAGGAGGCCGCCGGCGATCTGCTGTCGGAGATGCCGGCGGCGTGAGGGCCGGGTTCGCCGAGTTCGCGGCGCCGACACGGATCGTCGCGGGGCGCGGCTGCGTGGGAGAGCGGCTGCGGGGGGAGGTCGAGGCGCTTGGGGCGGCGACCGTGGCGGTCGTCGCCGACCGCGGCTTTGCGGAGGCCGGGCTGCTCGATGGTGTGCTCGATGGGATTGCCGGGGTGGAGGTGTGCGCGCTGATCGGCGAGGACCCCGATGTCGAGGAGTCAGAACAGGCGTCGCTTGCGGCGATCGAGGCGGGCGCCTCGGCGGTCCTTGCGATCGGCGGGGGGAGCGCGCTGTGCGCGGCCAAGGCCGTCGCGATCCGTCTTCGAAACCCGGCGCCGCTCGATCTCTACGAGGGGGTGGGGCGGCTGCCGGCGCTGCCGGCGCCGAGCATCGCGGTGCCGACGACGGCGGGCTCGGGCAGCGAGGTTTCCAACGTCGTCGTGCTCCACGACGGCGGGCGCACCAACCACCTCGTGATCCGCGGCCGCGGCTACGAGCCGCTCGTCGCAATGCTCGATGGCGACCTGCTCGAGACGCTGCCGCGCGCGCCGATGATCGCGGCGGGCCTCGATGCGCTGAGCCACGCTCTCGAGTCGCTGTGGGTGCGGCGTTCGACGCGCTTCACAGGAGCGCTGGCGCTCGCGGCATCCGCAGCGCTTCGGGAAGCGCTTCCGAGTGCCCTGGGTGGCGACGGCGGCGCCCGCCAGCGGCTGATCGAGGCGAGCGCGATGGCGAACCTCGCCTGCGGCAACAGCGGGCTCGGGCTGGTTCATGCGCTCAGCTCGTCTGTCGAGGTGCACCTGCCGCACGGCTACCAGAACGGCGTATTGCTGCCGCACGTCGCAGCCTTCAACCGCGAGATGCTCGCACCGGCGGTCGTCGCCGAGATCGACTCGCTGGCGGCGCTCTATGAGGCGATCGGCTTCGAGGCGCGCTTTGCGGCGGGCGAAGTCGGCGAGGCGGGTGCTTCGGCGATGGTCGCGGCGGCGCTGGTGAATCCATTTCGCGAGAACAACAGGCGCGAGGCCGGGGAGGACGAGCTGCGGGAACTCCTGCGCGCCGCGGGCGCCACGTAACGCGCGCGGCGCCCACGACGCCGCTAAATCCTGAACGCCTCGCGAACCTCGGGCGCAAACAGCTCCTCGACCGCGAGCGCGCGCGCGCAGAC
>DATGHN010000012.1:0-4083 GCA_035308005.1 Solirubrobacteraceae bacterium | reverse complement strand
TCGGGTGGCCGAGCTGATCCGGGACGTAGGCGCGGGCGCTTCGGATCGTCCACAACGGGTTTCGCCGATCCGGCGTGCCAATCAGGTAGGAGCCGGCGACGCATCCGTAGTTGATGCGCTCGCCGCCCATCGGTGCCGTCGCGCCGGTCAGGAAGGTGCAGTGGCGGCCGTCTGAGGTGATGATCGCCCAGGGCAGCGCGAGCTTGGGCACCGGACCGTGGCGCGGCAGCGGACGCGTCAGGCGAAGCAGGGTGACCGGGTGCCAGGGGTCGAGGAAGCAGACCACGCTGCGAGCGCGGGTGCTCGCGGCGAAGCACGGATCGTGGAGCGCATTGCCCTGGATGCAGCGGTAGGCGTCGCGCGCCTCGGTCGCAAGCGAATCGGTGAAGCAGTAGCCGCTGCCGGTGTCGGCGACATGAAAGCGCGGTGAGAGCGTGCCTTGCGCGGTGAAGACCGGCAGGTGCCCGGTGTGATCGGTGCGCAGGAGGATCGCCGCGAGCGTCACGCCGCCGCCGGCGACGACGGCCGCGGCTCCCAGCGAGGCTATCCAGCGCGTGCGCGGCATCGGCCGGCGACGACGCCGCCGCGCGGGTTCCGCGGCGCCGGCCGCCGCGACGTGCTCGTCGAGAATCTCTCGCGCGCGCGCGCGAGGTTCGTCGTCAGCGGCCGGGGTGGACGCGCGGAGGGCCGAGAACGGCGTGCGGGTCGGGTCCTCAGACATGGCTTTCCTCCTCTGTGATGAGGCCGGCGAGGTCGGCGCTGCACCGGCGGCGCGCACGGGCGAGGCGCGAGCGAACCGTTCCGATCGGAACCTCGAGCGCGAAGGCGACCTCCTCGTAGCTCAGGTCGCTGAGCGCGTAGAGCAGCAACGTGTCGCGGTCGGCCGGGTTCAGGCGTGCGACGGCGCCCGCGACGGCGCCCGATAGCCGCTCCGCATCCGCTCGCTCGAGCGCGTCGCCGAACTCGTCGCCCGGCGTGACGTCACGGGCGCTGCGTGCATACGCTCGAAGCGCGCGCCGCTCGCTGCGGCGGCGCTTGCCGAGCAGGTTCGAGGCGATCCCGTAGAGCCACGGTCGTGCGGATTCGCCGAGCGCTCGGTAACGCGATCGCGCGTCGAAGGCGACCGTAAAGACCTCTGCGGCGAGCTCGTCGGCGTCTTGGGGGTGGCGGCGGCGCAGGTAGCGGTGGATCTCGTCGAAATGACGCTCGAAGATGACCCCGAAGGCCCGCGGCTCGACAAGAGAGCGGGCGATCGCGGCGGCGTCATCGAGCTGTTCGCTCACGTCCGCCTCGCGCGTCGCCCGCGCCCCCAGGTCCTGTGCCAGGAGTGCCACCTCGATCGCCGTGCCATCCGCGCCGGCCGCGTGCCTAGCGGGTCGGCGGGTAAGCCGTGAAGCTCCGCTGCTTGCCGCCCAGCTTGTAGCCGACGACGACGCGCGTGAAGAGCAGGCCCTTGCTGGTGTGCTTGGGGTCGAGCAGACGCACGCTGCTGTCGGGGAAGAAGCGGATGCTCGACGCCGCGCAGTCGGGCGTGCACAGGTTCAGGCCGAAGTCGGTCTTCCCGGTCGCGGCGCTCGCGGTCCACGAGGACCAGTGTGTCGATTTGAGCTCGCTGTTCGCATCGGCGCACGAGAGCACGACGAGTCCCGTCGGTTTGATGAGCGGCGAGCCGCTGCAGCTGAGGAGCCGGGGGGAGGTGCCGGCGGCCAGTCCGGTCGCCGCGCCGGCGGCGAGGATCGTGGCGGTGAGCGCAGCGGTTTTGATCTTGCGGGACATCGGCGGGGCCTCTTTCGAATCGGTTGTGAACAGCCTTCACCGCTTCATCCCCGATCCCCCGAAACGAGTTCTCGAGTGCCGGCGCCGCGCGCCCTGGCCGGTAACGACGCTGACAGCCCGGCGCCGACGGCGTTCGCGCGCTGCGCTCCGCGGGAACCACTTGTGCGAACCGCGAACGAACGAGGTGGACGAGCATGGCCACGAAGCAGAAGACAAGCGGCGAGCGCGACGCGATGAGAGGCGTTGGCGCCGGGACAACGGACAACCGCGCGCGCGACGCGACGCGCGGCAAGAGTGCTGGCACGCGTGCGAACACAGAGCGCGACGCGACGCGCGGCAGGAGCGCCGGCACGCGCGCGAACACAGAGCGCGACGCGACGCGCGGAGTTCGCTGAACTCGCGGTGATTCACCCTGCGGATCGAGCATGATCCGCACGTATGGCGCAGCCCGAAGAGCACAAGCGCTGTCCCGACTGCGCGGAGCGCGTCCTCGCGGCAGCGCTCAAGTGCCGCTACTGCGGCTACCGCTTCGAACAGGCCAGCAAGACCTCAGGACCGTCGCTCGCCGATCTGCTGCGCCGCCCAAAGAGCACCACGGCGAGCCTGCCCGAACTGCTGAGCCGCTGGGGGACCGAGCTCGCACCCGAGGAAACCGTCGGCTACTTCGGCCACTGCCGGCTCGACACGCGCGCCGGTTACCTGCTGATCACGACCGACCGCGTCGCCTTCTTCGCAGGTCGCGGCCAGGAACGGATCATCGACTGGCCGCGGACGGCGGTCAGCGCGACTCTCAAGCGGCGGACGTTGCGCGGTGCGCAGCTGCGATTCGAGGCTCCCGGTGGTGCGGCGGCCACCCTCGACGGGTTCGCCTCGCGCAAGACGCCTGACGAGGTGCTTGCCGCCCTCGCACACGCGAGCTGAGCGCGGCGATCGCCGGGCCAGCCGCAAGGCGGACGGCCCGGCGACCCAGGAGCAAGCTCAGTCGCGCGACATCATGAAGAAGTTGCCGTCGCCGCCAAGGCCCTTGATCGTGTCGAGGTCGATGATCACGGCGCCGCCCTTGCGGTCGGGGTCGAGATCCTTCTCGCCCTGCGGGGTGTGCTCCCAGACGGTGTCGTCCTGGCTCGGATCAAGCCGTGCGCGACCCGTGAAGAACAGCAGCGTGAAGGGGTCCATCTTGAAGGCGATCAGACCGACGTTCGGGTTGCCGGCGATCGCCTTCTGCAGGCCGCCTTCAGGGTTGCGTCCCCAGATCGCGAGCTGCTGGGGGCCGTGGACATGGGCCGAGCCGCGGGTCGAGAGGCTCGGGTATCCGTCGGCATTGACGTAGCCGAGGACGACCGGAGAGCCGGCATCGCGTGCGCCGTTGACGGCCTGGGCTACGTGGTCGTTGATCTCCAGTGGCATGTACGAAGCTCCTTGGTGAGGTGGGTGATGGGTGGCGTGGCTTCGGCGCGATGATCTCGCGCATTTGCAAATGCCCGCGCGTCGAGCGGCGGCCCGAGAGAATCCGATTGCGCACTCCGGCGAGCGCCGGACGCGGCCGAAAACTTTCGCGCGAAAGTAAATCACGGGCACCCTGCGTGTGCAGCGACCCTCAACGCTTGTAGCGCACGCGCTCATACTGCCTCCCGACGCCGACCCTCAGGTGAAAACCGAGCGCTGCCATCGACGCCCATGGCGGGGCTGGAAGAGGCTGCACAGCAGGTGCGACCGAGCCCCGTTACCGGCCCACCCACACGGGTTGTCGAGACGTTCAGCCGTGCTTCATACCCGTTCAACTGCGGTGTATAGTTGCCGCCGACAAGCGACCGGCGCCTGTGACCGTCGGTCGCGTTATCGTTGCAACCCATCGGCCCGCCCCCCGGGTCGCGAATTGGGAGAGGGAGGGAACGTATGCAGGCACGTTTCAGGCGCGTGTTGCTGGCCATAGCCGTTCTGGCGGTCGGTTCGCTCGCGTACGCCGGCCTTGCGTCCGGCGCTGGCAAGATTCAGATTGCCGTCTTCTATTACAACCCGAGCCCGTACGGCGTCGCTTCGTACAAGGCCGCACAGGTCGAGGCGGCGAAGCTCGGCGTCTCGACCACGGTGTTTGACGCCAACAACGACCCGGAACTGCAGAACACGCAGATGTCGGACGCCATCACCACGGGCAAGTACAAGGCCTTCTGGGTTTGGGCGCTCGACGGTCCTTCGATCGCCCCGACGATCAAGAAGGCTGAGCAGAAGGGCATCAAGGTTGCGACCGCCGACTACACGCTGGGAACCCTGCAGCAGCAGGTCCACCTCAGCTATACGCCGGGGCTT
>DATGHN010000011.1:0-5322 GCA_035308005.1 Solirubrobacteraceae bacterium | reverse complement strand
CTGACCCACATCCACCTCGACCACGCCGGTGGCGCCGGCACGCTCGCGGCGCTGTGGCCGGACCTCGAAATCTGGGTCCACGAGCGGGGCGCGCCGCATCTGGTCGACCCGAGCCGACTGCTCGCGAGCGCCACACGCCTTTACGGTGAGGACATGGAGCGGCTGTGGGGAGAGGTCCGCCCGGTTCCCGAGCAGAACCTGCGCGTGCTGAGCGGCGGCGAGGAGCTCGACGGGCTCGAGGTCGCCTACACCCCCGGCCACGCGAGCCACCACGTGAGCTACTGGCACCCCGAGACCCAGACCGCTTTCGTCGGCGACGTCGGTGGCGTCCGCGCGGCGGCGGGGACGCACGTGCTCGCGCCGACACCGCCGCCGGACATCGACATCGAGCTCTGGAAGGAGTCGATCGACACGATCCGCGGCTGGCGGCCCCGCGACCTCGCGATCACCCACTTCGGCGTCTTCTCCGACGCTGCCGCCCATCTCGACGCGGCCGAGCGCTCGCTGGAGGCCAACAGCGCGCGGGCTCGCGAGCAGGGAGCCGAGGAGTGGATCGCGCAGACGCTCGGCGAGCTCGATCCCGCCGATGAGATCTTCAAGCTGGCGGCGCCGCTTGATCAGTGCTACCTGGGGCTCGAGCGGTACTGGTCAAAGCGCGAGGCGGAGCGATGAGCACGGTCGTCGAGCAGACGCGCGCCGTCGACCCGCTCGAGGCGCTCGGCGGGCGCTGGCGCGTGATCGTCCGAAACGACGACCACAACACCTTCGATCACGTCGCCTCGACGCTTGCGCGGGTGATCCCCGGCGTCACGCTCGAGCAGGGCTACGCATACGCCGACCGCATCCACAACGGCGGCTTGGCGGTCGTCTGGAGCGGTCATCGCGAGGCCGCCGAGCACTACTGGGAAGAGCTGCGCGGCGCGGGCCTGACGATGGCCCCGCTCGAGCAGGGCTGACTCAGTGGCCGTTGCCGCCGGCCGCGCGCCGCACGGCCTCGCCGTGGGAAACGCGGTCGTTCCAGGCGTAGATGATCGGGACCTGGAACCAGCCCTGGCAGAAGGTCCGGAAGTCGATCATCTCGGGTCCGTCCCAGAAGCGCTCCCAGTCGACGTGGTCGTCGAACTCGATCACCTGGAGGAACTTGTAACGGTCGTCGCGGCCTCGGTAGACGTCGTATTTGGTGGCGCCGTAGCGCACCGACAGCGGCGTGACGCGCTCGAGCTCGGCCTGCAGCTGATCGCCGCGGAAGCCCGTCGCATACCAGGGAACATGAACGAAGCCCGACATCAGACGCGCCGCATCGTATCGGCGTCAGCGCTCGAACGGCAGATCGGTCACCGTCGCCGAGCCGCCGCCCGCGACCTCAAGCGTCGCGCCGGGCTCGGCCTCGCGGCGCAGTAGCGCGAGGCCGATCATGCCGAGTCGCGGTGAGTGCGCGACCGATCCGACCACGCCAACCTCGCGGCCCGCGAGCGCCAGCGGCGCGCCCGGCTCAGCCGGCTGCTCGAAGCGAAGCCCGCGCAGATGGCGGTTCGGCTTGCCCTTCCAGTAGAGCCGCGCGACCGTCTCCTGGCCGATGTAGCAGCCCTTCGTGTAGGAGACCGAGCGTTCGTGGATGCCGGCCTCCTGCGGCATCGTCGTCTCGTCGATCTCGACGCCGTAGCGCGGCCGGCCGCTCTCGATTCGAACGATCTCGGCGGTCTGCTCGTCGATCGGCTCAGCTCCGGCCGTGGCCAGCGCCGCGGCGAGCGCCTCGGTGTCCTCGCTCGAGCACGCAACGTCGATGCCCACGTCGGTGCGGATCAGGCGGACACCGTGCCCGTCGATCTGCGTCTCGACGTGATCGTGCTCGACGGCGCCCGGCGCGGACTCAAGCGGCCGCTCGCTCCCCGGCCCGATCAGCGACAGCAGGCCGCGCTGCAGCGTTCGCTTGTGGAGCTCGGCGTCGTAGCCGATCCGGTAGCCGCTCAGCGCGTCAAAGAGGGCCTGGAGTGCCGCGCGCTCGCAGTCGAGCTCGAGTTCGGCGTCGGTCCGCAGCACACGCACCTCGGCGAGCATCCGGCCCTTGTGCGTGAGCAACGCCGCGGTCACGCCGTGGCCCGGCTCGACGGCGGCGATGTCGTTTGAGAGCAGCGAGTCGAGGAACTCGGCGGCCTGCGAGCCGCTCAGCGCGAGCTTGCCGCGCTGCGACCGGTCGAGCACGGCGACCGCCTCGGTCGCCGCGCGGTAGCGCTCCTGCAGCGACGCGACAGCCACGTTTCGAGGATACAAGACGCCCATGCGCTCACCCGGCCGCTAGGCTTGCAGCGATGTCTCTGGCCGACGCCTTCACGGAGATCGTCGACGGGCTGCCCGACGACTGGACGGACCTCGAGCTCGACCTGCGGATCGCCGACGAGAACCGCTACGTCGACGCGGCCGTCTTCCTCGTCGTCGCAAATGCCCAGCCCTACTCGCGCCACGACTGGCATTGGCGGCTGCTCGTCGCTCACCGCTTCGGCCACGCCGCCTCCGTCGACGCCGTTCACATGGCGCTCGGACTGCTCGACGACGCCCGCATCGACGGCGAGCTGGCGCTCCGCGAGGTGCGCAGCGGACGCGTGCCGGTCGAGTCCCAGTGGGGCCGCCCGCAGTCGCTTCGCGACGAGATGCGCGAGATCAACGCGCAGTAGCGAGCAGGCCGGCCACGAGGGCGACTCCCTCGCGGGCGATCCGCGATCGCGGCACGACCAGCTCGACCCCGGCGGCCTGCGCCCGCGCGCGCACGTCGGTCTCGACGTGGGCGAAGAAGGCGAGGATCGGCGGCCGCGGCGACGACGCGAGCGCGGCGAGGCGCGAGTCGGCGTCGTGGGTTAGGTCAAGTAGGTAGACGTCTGCATCCGGATCGGCGGCCACCCCGAGCGTCACCTCGTGCCCGGCCGCGCCGAGGTCTCCCTGCAGCCGCGAGCCGAACAGCAGGTCGTCGGTGATCACGTGCACGCGGGCCACGCCGCGAGCATAGGCGGGAATGAGTATCGGCGGCCGCGGCGAACTGGACCAACAGAAAAGCGGTTCAGATCGGAGGTTCCATGCCCCCTGCCCTCCCGAAGCGCCTCCTCGCCGAGGTGATCGGGACCTTCGGGTTCTTCTTCATCGGCTTCTGCGGCATCGCCGCGTCTGTGACGCAGCCCCCGGGCGCGATTCTCTCGATCGGCGTCGCCGCCGGCTTCGGCTTCGGTCTGGCGGCGATGATCTTCGCCTTCGGCCACGTCTCTGGCGGCCACTACAACCCCGCGGTGACGCTCGGCCTGACCTTCGCGAAGCGCTTTCCGGCCGGTGAGATCGTGCCGTACTGGGTGGCGCAGATCGTCGGCGGCGTGCTTGCGTCGCTGGTCCTGCGACTCGTCTTCAACCACGCGATCCTGCACCAGGTTCTCACGCTTCCCGGGCACGGGATCTCAGACGGCAAGGCGTTTGCCCTCGAGCTGATCCTGACGTTCCTCTTCGTGCTCGTCATCACAACCGTGGCGACCGACAAGCGCGCGCCGTGGAACGGCGTGTTCGCTCCGTTTGCGATCGGCCTGTTCATCTTCACCGCCGCGACGACGGTCGGCCCGATGTCAGGCGGATCGTTCAACCCGGCGCGCTCGCTCACGCCGGCGCTGATCGACGGGCACTTCCCGCACCAGTGGATCTACATCGTCGCGCCGCTGCTGGGCGGGGCGATCGGCGGGATCGTGCACTCGATCTTCAAAGAGCCCGAGACCCACGTGGAGGCCGGGGCCGCGGTCTCGACGCGCGAAGCCACCACCGGCTGAGCTCAGAGGAAGAGATCCTCGGCGCGGGCGCGAATCAGTGCCGCCGCGCCGGGGCCATCCTCCGCCGTTACGTGGGCGTCAAGCCCGCTGACGACGACGACCGGCTCGCCGGAGTCCTTGGCGCGCGCGAGGTCGGCCGCGGCGGCGACTGCATCGGCGACCGCGAGCACCGTCGCGTGCAGCTCTCGGCCGCGGCGGTCGGCGCGCCCGCGCCAGTCATCGAGCGGCGCCAGACCGGCGGCGCCGACGGCGCAGTCGAGCTGGCCGATGCGCCAGGCGCGGCCGAAGCTGTCGCTGATCAGAACCGCCGGGGCGCGCCCGGTGAGCTTGAGCAGGCGAGCGCGGATCGCGCGCGCCGAGGCGTCTGGGTCGAGCGGCAGCAGGATCAGCGTCCCCTCAGCGGCGGTGTTTGACTCATCGATTCCCGCGTTGGCGCAGACGAAGCCGTGGTGGGTGCGCACGATCAGGATGCCGCGCTGCGCGCGCACGATTTCCTCCGACTCATCGAGGATCGCCTGCACGTGCCGCGCGTCCTTGCTGTGCGCGGCGGCGAGCTCGAGCGCCTGCGCGCCGGGCTCGATCTCGGCGAGCGCCCGCACGCGGTCCTCCGCCTTGGACACGATCTTGTGGGCGATCACGACGATCTCGCCCTCGCCCGGCGCCGCGGGCGCGGCGGCGATCAGCGCGCCGAGGTCGGCGCCGCGGGCGATCTCGCCCAGGCCCTCGACGGCTCTGACGGAGAAGACGCCCATCAATCCAGCTCAGCGAGGACCGCTCGGGTCCGCGGGCCGGCCGTCGTGCCGGCGCGCAGGACGGCGAGATCCTCCGGGGTGTCGATGTCGAGCAGCAGGCCGGGCGGATCGGCGACGTGCCAGCCCGCGCCGGCGGCGAGCGCGGCGTCGCGGTGGCGGGCGAAGGAGCCCGGTCCAAACGACGGCTCGATCGCGTCGGGCGGGGCGAGCAGCAGTGCGTTGGTGCCGCTGCCGTGGCGGTCTGAGACGATCGTCACCGACGGCGCCGCGGGGGCCGTGCGCAACAGCATCGCGAGCTCCTCTGCGTCGAGCGCGGGACAGTCGCCGGGCACGAGCAGCGCTCGCGCGTAGCCGCCGTCGAGCGCGTGAGCGATGCCGACCAGCGCCGCGGCGCTCTGGCCGGCCTCGTTCGGGTCGGCGAGCACCGTCGCGCCGTGCGCCGCGGCGCTCGCCGCGACGGCCGGCTCGTTCGTCACCAGGACCACCGCCGCGAGTTCCGCACAGGAGCGCAGCGTCGCGAGCACGTCCGACACCATCGCCTCGGCGAGGCGCTCGCGTCGAAGCGCTTCGAGCTCCTCGTGCAGGCGCGACTTCGCGATCTCGAAGCGCTTCACGGGAAGGACCGCGAGCGTTCGCATCAGCCGGCCAGCTCGCTCGCCAGCGCGAGCACGTTCTCGGCGACCTCGCGGCGGGCGCTGGCGGCGCCCATCCAGGTGTCGCATTCGAGCACTCGAAGCCCCGCGACGGCCTCGTCGGCGACCATCGCGTCGATC
>DATGHN010000010.1:0-4356 GCA_035308005.1 Solirubrobacteraceae bacterium | reverse complement strand
CCGCTGTTCCGGGAGTTCGTCGGCGCCGCGCTCGTCCGCTCGCGCGGGGAGCAGCCCGCCGCCAGCTCGTGACGGCGGCGACCGAGGCCGAGCGCCGCAGACTGCAGGAGACCTTCGCGGCGCTGTGCCGCATCGCGAGCCCGTCGAGGAGCGAGCGCCGCTGCGCCGATCTGGTCATCGAGCGCCTTCAGGCCGCGGGTCTCGCGGTCAGCGAGGACGCAGCCGGCGACGCGCTCGGCGGCGACTGCGGCAATCTGCTGGCGCGAATCCCGGGAAGCAGCGAGGAGACGATCCTCCTCTGCGCGCACATGGACACCGTTCCCGTCGCCGCGGCGATCGAGCCGGTGCTTCGCGATGGCTTCTGGGAGAACGCCAATGACGCGATTCTCGGCGCCGACAACAAATCTGCCGTGGCGGTCCTACTCGTGCTCGCCGAGCGCCTCGCGGCGGCGCCCGCGGGCGTCGGCATCGAGCTTCTGCTGACGGTCGGTGAGGAGCGGGCGCTGTCCGGAGCCAGAGAGTTCGAGGCTGGCGTACTGCGCAGCAGGGTCGGCTTCGCATTCGACAGCGCCGCGCCCGTCGGCGGGGTTGTCGTCTCCTCGCCGACCCACTACCGCGTCGCCGCCGAGCTTCACGGCGTCGCCGCCCACGCGGGGATTCGTCCGGAGAACGGCCGCAGCGCGATAGTCGCCGCGGCGCGCGCGATCGCCGGCATGCGCCTCGGCCGTATCGACTCTGACAGCACCGCCAACATCGGTGTGATCGACGGCGGCAGCGCGGCAAACGTCGTTCCCGATCGCTGCCGCGTCCTCGGGGAGACGCGCAGCCTTGACCCCGAGCGTGCCGAGCGCCTCGCCAGTGAGATCGTCGAGTGCCTCACGGACGCGGCGAACGACCCCGAGTGCGAATGCGACCTCGACGTCACCATGGAGCGCGAGTTCGAGGGCTACCGAGTGCGCGCGTCAAACCCAGAACTAGACCTTGCGTTCGCTGCGCTGCGCGAGTGCGGCTTTGAGCCGCAGCCGATTGCGAGCGGCGGCGGCAGCGACGCGAACGCCCTGCGCTCACGAGGGATCGCCGTGCTGAACCTCGCCAACGGCACCGAGCGAAATCACGAGCCGAGCGAGCGCGTCGCGGCCGCGGCGCTCGAGTCGGTCCTCGACGTCGCCTTCGCGCTGATCGCTCGAGCCGGCCTGGCATAGGCTGCGCGGTCGTGATCGGCCCCGACGAAGCAGAGATCCGCGTGCTCGGCGCACTGATCGAGAAGCAGCGCGCGACGCCTGACTCCTATCCGCTGTCGCTGAATTCGCTGCGCCTCGCGACCAACCAGGCGACCGGGCGCGAGCCGGTTGTCGACTACGACGAGTCGCTGATTCGCGACGCTGTCGCACGCCTCGTTCGACGTGGCTGGGCGCGCCTTGCGAGCGGCCCCGGAAGCCGTGCGACCAAGTACCGCCATCTCCTTGATGACGCGCTGTCGCTGAGCGGTGCTGAGCTGTCGGTGCTCGCCGTGATGATGCTGCGCGGGCCCCAGACGCCCGGCGAGCTGCGGCTGCGCACGGAGCGCCTTCATCGCTTTGCGACGCTTGAGGAGCTCGACGCGGTGCTCGCACGGCTCGATGAACGCCGTCTGATCGTCCGCTTCGACCGTCGCCCGGGCCAGAAAGAGGCGCGCTGGAGCCTCGGCGAGGAATTCGCCGCAGCGGAGCGGCCCGAAGACGCCAGGCCGGCAGCGCCGTCCGTCGCGCCCGCTGACGATGACGACCTCGAGTCGCGCGTGGCGGCACTGGAGCGTGATCTCGATCAGCTGCGTCAGCTGGTCGAGCGGTTGCGCGACGGCGAGAGCTAGAGGGGACGGCCGGCGCGGAGCGAAACCCGCGCCATGGCATCGACTGCGGCGCCGGTTCGGCCGTTCGATCAGCTGCTCTCTGACTTCCTCGTCTATCTAGAGTTCGAGCGCGGTCTCTCGCGCAACACGCTTGAGGCCTATCGGGCCGACCTCGTGCAGTTCAGCGCCTACCTGAGCGAGCACTCCTATGACGTGCTGGAGGCTGGCCATCCGGAGCTTTCCGGGTTCCTGACCGAACTCGCGCGCGGCAGCCCCGAGCGACCCCCCGTGGCCGCCGCGACCCTTCAGCGCAAGGCGGCCTGCCTGCGCTCCTTCTACCGTCACCTGCGTCGTGAAGGCGTCATCGACCACGATCCAACGGCGGAGCTGCGCGGTCCGCGACGCGCCCAGAAGCTTCCCGAGGTGCTCAGCCGCGACGAGGTCAATCGCCTGCTTGCGGCGCCCAAAGGCATGTCGCCGCCGGCGCTACGCGATCGAGCGCTGCTCGAGGTGCTTTACGCATGCGGGCTGCGCGCTTCGGAGGCGGTCGGGCTGCTGATCGAGGACGTCGACCTCGAGGAGGAGTTCCTGCGCGCACGCGGGAAGGGCTCCAAGGAGCGCCTCGTACCGATCGGGCGCGAGGCGATCGGCGCGCTTCGCGTATATCTCGCGCGCTCGCGACCGCTGCTGGTCGGACTGCGCGTCGAGCGCCATATCTTCGTCAACCGCCGCGGCGGATCACTCAGCCGCCAGGGGCTCTACAAGATCGTCCAGGGCTACGCCGCGACAGTCGGGCTCGAGGAGCGCATGAGCCCGCACACCCTGCGCCACACATTCGCCACGCACCTCCTTGCCGGCGGCTGCGATCTGCGCACGCTTCAGGAAATGCTCGGCCACGCGGACATCGCCACGACCCAGCTCTACACGCACCTTTCCACCGAACGCCTGCGCGACGTCTACTTCGGCGCGCATCCTCGCGCACACGCCTGAGCGCTCAATAAGCTGGGCGCGAGCATGAACCGTCGCGCATTCGTGGTCGTGATCGACGCCTGCGGTGCAGGCGAGCTGCCGGACGCAGCCGAATACGGGGATGCGGGTGCGAACACCCTCGCGCATCTCGCGGAGGCCGTCGGCGGTCTCGACCTGCCCGTGCTTGGCTCGCTTGGACTGGGGAACATCCTGGCGCTCGAGGGCGTACCCGCTGTGGAGCATCCGTCCCTGCACGGTCGTCTGCGTCCGCTCGGCCCCGGAAAGGACTCAAGCACCGGACATTGGGAGTTGATGGGGGTGAGTGTCGCGACCGCCCCGCCGACGTTTCCGGACGGCATCCCAGAGGGGATCCTCGGTCTTGTGGCGGAGATCTTCGGTGCGCGCTCGATCTGCAACCGCGCCTACGACGGGGTCGCGGCGATCGACGACTTCGGCAGCGAGCACCTCGCGAGCGGCGGCCCGATCCTCTACACCTCGCAGGATTCCGTCCTTCAGCTCGCTGCGCACATAGGCGTATTCGACGAGCTGGCGCTCCATGCCGCCTGCGAGCGGCTGCGCGCGAGGCTCAGCGGGCCAGACGCGGTGCGGCGCGTGATCGCACGCCCGTTCGAGGGCGCGCCCGGGGCCTTCGAGCGCACGCTCGGGCGGCGCGATTACACGCTGCCGCCGCCCGCGCAAAGCCACCTTTCGTTGCTCGCCCAGGCCGGCGTCGAGGTGCACGGCGTCGGCAAGGTGGCGGCGCTTTTCGAGAGCGACAGCTTCAGCGCCGAGCACCCTGGAGCGACGAACGTGGAGGCGATCGAGAGTGTCGGGCGACTGATCGGCGAACTCGACGCGGGTTTCGTTTTCGCGAATCTGATCGAGACCGACCAGCGCTATGGTCATCGCCATGACGTGGAGGGCTTCCACGACGCGCTTAGGCAGATCGACGCCGCGCTCGCGGGCTGGCTGGACGTGCTCGAGGAGCGCGACCTGCTGATCATCACCGCCGATCACGGCTGCGATCCGGCGGCGCCCCACACCGACCACACGCGCGAGCACGCTCCGCTGCTGGCGCGCTTTACCGGTCACGGCGGTCGCCGCCACGACGGACCGATGGCCGACGTAGGCTCCTCGGTTCTCGATTGGCTTACCGGCGCCGAGCGGTCGGGCCTTCCCGGCCGCTCCTTCATTTCCAGCGATGCCTGAGCTTCCCGAAGTCGAGACGATCCGCCGCCAGCTCGAGCCGGCGGTGACGGGTGCGAGGCTCGACGCGGTCGAGGTGCTCGACCCGCGCTGGTCTGAGCCAGTCCCTGCGGACGCTCTCGCCGACATGGTGAGCGGCCGTCGCGTGCTGGCGCTTCGGCGCCGCGGCAAATACCTGGACTGGGCGCTTGAGGGGGAGCTTCACCTGCTGATGCACCTGCGCATGACAGGGTCGCTGCTGCTCGACGCCGAGCCCGGCCAGGCGTACGTACGCGTGCGGCTCGCCTTTGACTCTGGGCGCACTCTTGAGTTCGTCGACCCGCGGCGCTTCGGCACGGGCCAGGTGGTGGCGG
>DATGHN010000009.1:0-5175 GCA_035308005.1 Solirubrobacteraceae bacterium | reverse complement strand
CGCACCTGTGAGCATCAGATCCCGCAGCGCGAGCGCAGGGTCCTGCTGTTTGGCGTGGCGCTCGGTTTCCTCCGGTCCCATCGGCCAGATCGTCAGCCAGGAGCCCACGAGGAAGAAGAAGTTCAGAGCATCGATGCCACTCAGAGCGCCGATTCGCGAGCCGTCGAGCGAGGCCGCGACAACCCCGGCGACGACGCCGGCGGCCACGGCGAACAGGAGTCGAACTCGCAGCGACACCTTCGACACCCAGCTGCCCTAGCGCCGAGCCGAAGCGACCGGCGCTGAGGAACGGGGGCGGCGTGCGCCGCGCGCAGCGCGGCGAAGCGGCATCGCAAACCAGAGTCCGGCAAACGGCGCCGCGATCGCGGCGCCCGTGATCGCGCCCGCGACAACTCCGAACAGGTAGCTCGCCACCAGCGCCAGGGCACAGCACATCGACAGCGCGAGGCACACGAGCCCGGCGATCGTGAGGTTCGTCGCGCGCGAGACGAGATACGCCTTCGCGTCGTGGCGAAACAGCAGCCTGTGCTGCGCCGAGGGCGCGATCGTGAAGATCGCAGCGAGCGCGGCGAGCAGCAGCGTCACGAAATAGAGCTTGCGCTCGTAGTCGCGCAGATGTGCGAAGCCGCTGTCGAACGGAACGACGAGGAGGAACGCGAACAGAACCTGAACGCCGGTGACGACGACGCGCAGCTCGCCGGTCAGCTCGTCGAGGTTGCGGTCGAGTCGCTCGTGCTCGGTCTCGACCCGACCGTCGTCAGCGCTCATCGTGCTCGCCCGGCCCGCGAATCGCCCGGCCGGTGACCGCTACGATTCGCCCGCCGGGCGTGCTCTCGTGCCGCCTCCCTCGCCGCCCCCTCCTGCGCGGAGGGGTCATCGTCGATCGCGATGTGAGGGGGCTCCTCGGGAGCTGATCGGACGACTCAGAAGGCTCTCGCGTCACACCCGCCCTCTACCCTAAGCCGCTGATGCGAAAACCCGGCGGATGCGGGTGACATGCGGCGGCCCTGGGTAAGGAGAGCAGCGTGGAGGTGCACGACGAGGAGCTTGCGGCGGCCGACGACGGGCCTGATCTGGCCGTCAGCGCAGCCTCGGCCGAGCTGCCGAGCTCGTTCGGCCGCCGGCGGCTGATCGTCGCCGCGGTACTGATCCTCGTCGCGCTCGTCGCCCTCTACCTGCTCCTGCCGAAGCTCGCCGGCCTGCATCAGACGTGGGGCCGCCTGAGCCACGGCAACGGCGCGTGGCTCGGCGTCGCCGCAGCAGCGGAGATTCTCTCGATCGCCGGTTACACGCTGCTCTTCGCGACCGTCTTCGGGCGCGACATGCCGCGCCTGGACTGGCGCGCTAGCGCGCAGATCCCGCTCGCCGGCATCGCCGCGATCCGTCTGATCGCGGCCGCCGGAGCGGGCGGCGTCGCGGTCACCGTCTGGGCGCTCGGTAAGGCCGGGATGGAGGCTCGCGTGATCGCCTGTCGGATGGTCGCCAATCTCGCGCTGCAATACGCGGTCTATTTGGGGGCGCTCGTGCTGTTCGGCGTGCTGCTGGGCGCGGGACTTCTCCCGGGCTCTGGTCCATTTGAGCTGACGCTGCTTCCGGCGCTGCTGAGTATCCTCCTCGCCGCGGCCGTCGTCAGCGCGGTACTGGTCCCCGACGACGTCGAGCGGCGCCTGCACGCCATCGACTCCGGTCCGCGCTGGTGGCGCGCGCTGATCGAGAAGCTCGCCGCCGCGCCGGCGACGCTCGGCGCAGGGATGCGCACGGCCGCGGACCTGCTGCGTCAGCGCCGCCCGGGGCTACTCGGAGCAGTCGCCTACTGGGGCTTTGACATCGCCGCGCTTGGCTGCTCCTTCCGCGCCTTCGGCGGCCACCCGGCGATCGCGGTGCTCGTGCTCGGCTACTTCCTCGGAACGCTCGGCAGCCTGCTGCCGCTGCCCGGCGGGATCGGCGGCGTAGAGGGCGCGATGATCGGCGCCTTCGTGGCCTTCGGCGTCAACGGCGGCCAGGCCGTTGTGGCCGTGCTCGCCTACCGCGCAATCTCCTTCTGGCTCCCGACCCTGCCGGGGATCGCGGGCTACATCGCGCTTCGGCGAACCGTCCGCCGCTGGGAGCGCGAGGCGGCATGAGACAGGCGCGCGGCGGAAGCTGGGCGCCACCAGAAATTCCTGTTTAGGCCGAATTTCGGGCGGGAAGGTCTGGTTTGGCGTCTGGGCTTCCTCTCTCTCCCCACGCTGGACGCCAGAGAGCAAGGCGGGGCCGGTGTGCAGGCCGGCCCCGCTTTATTCCTCGAAAGGAGACATGCCATGCACCGGTTCCGGACCGGGCGCGGCGGCTCAACGACGAGTCGTTCCCGCTACGCGAATGTGGTCGCAACACTCGCGCTGTTTCTGGCGCTTGCGGGCGGGACGGCCTACGCCGCGCGCCACTACCTGATCCATTCGATCCATCAGATCAAGCCAGCCGTCGTGCGAGAGCTGCGCGGCAATCGCGGCCCAAGCGGCCCACGCGGCCTTCGCGGCAGCCGCGGCCTGACCGGCCCCGCCGGCAAGACCGGCAAGACCGGCGCGACCGGCACCACCGGCGTCTCGGGAGCAACCGGGTTCACAGCAACGCTTCCCTCCGGCAAGACTGAGATCGGGACCTGGGCCGGCGATGTCGGCACGAGCGACAGCCCCTACTACGCGGCGGTCAGCTTCGACATCCCGCTTGCTGCCAAACCGACGGTCAACTTCGTCGCCCCCGGCGGATCGTCAACGACAGCCTGCCCGGGCAGCGTCGCCGCGCCGGCGGCGGCCAGCGGCAACCTCTGCGTCTACGAGGCGCATGTCGAGGCGGGCATCACGCTTGCCGCCAACGACCCCAACCACGACCCGTTCAACACCAACGCCGACACGTTCGGCACCGTGATCTCGCTGACGACCAGCACCACGGGCGCCGCTTACGGCACGTGGGCGGTCACCGGCTGATCGATCGCCGCCACAAAGAGCATGCAGTGAAGGGCCGGCAAATGCCGGCCCTTCTCGTCTACTGTCCTCCCGCCCATGCTCGGCCGCTTCCCCGCCTTGATGCCGTCACGCGTGGGATGCCCTCGTTTCAGCCCTTGCGGGCGTCGACAGCGCGCTGGAGCTGAGCCTTGTTCATCGTCGAGCGCCCGTCGATCCCAAGCTTGCGCGCTTCCGCGTAGAGTTGCTCGCGCGTTCGTCCGCGCGGCCCCGACCGACCCGAGCGCAGGCCGCCGCGACGTCCCGAGGAGATGTCTGAAACCGAGGTCCGTGAACGCGAGCGCGACTCGCCGGCGCGGGCGCGCTCCTTGTTGACGGTGCGCGCGGCGATCTCCTCCGCGCGACTCTCCGAAGCGCCGCTGGCGCGCTCGCTCTTCCTGATGTGTTCGTACTGCCGTGCTCGCTTGCTGCCCTTCTTGACTCCACGGGGCGGCATCACACCACCTTCCTTTCTGTCGCGGTACACGCCACGCTCCTACCCCGGCTGGTTTCGAAGCAAGCGACACGGGGGTATCGGATGGGTATGACCGCCGCCCGCTACGACGCGGTCGTGATCGGAGCAGGCCCAGCCGGCGAGGTCGTCGCGGGACGCCTCGCCGAACACGGCCGGAGCGTCGCGATAGTCGAGCGCGACCTCGTCGGCGGCGAGTGCGCCTTCTACGCGTGCATGCCCTCGAAGGCACTGCTTCGCCCCGGCGAGCTGCTCGCTGAGGCGCGCCGCGTCCCGGGAGTTGCCGAGGCGGTGAGCGGCGTGCTCGATGTCGAGGCGGTGCTCCGCCGCCGTGACGAGGTCGTTCAGGACCTCGACGACGAGGGCCACCTCCCCTGGCTCCAGAAGCGCGGCATCACGCTGGTGCGCGGACACGGCCGGCTCAACGGCGAGCGCTCGGTGGTCGTCGACGGGCACTGGCTGACCGCGCGCGACGCGGTCGTCATAGCGACCGGCAGCACGGCCGCGATCCCCGACGTCCCCGGCCTCGCGGACGCCCATCCGTGGACGAACCGCGAGGCGACAACCGCGAAGCGCGTCCCAGCGCGGTTGCTGATCCTCGGCGGGGGCGTCGTCGGCGTCGAGATGGCCGATGCCTACGCGTCGCTCGGCGCCGCCGTGACGCTCGTCGAGCCGCTCGACCGCCTCGTCTCGCGCGAGGAGGAGTTCGCCTCCGAACAGCTCGCGGACGCGCTCCGCGCGGCGGGCGTCGACGTGCGCCTCGGCGTGAAGGCGACAAGCGTGCAACGCGACGGAGCGGTGCGCGCCGAGCTCGACGACGGCTCGACGGTCGAGGCAGACGAGATCCTGGTCGCCGCCGGTCGGCGGCCGCTCAGCGACGATCTGGGCCTCGACAGCGTCGGCCTGAGCGGCGGATCGGTGATCGACGTCGACGACCAGATGCGCGCCGCCGGATTGCCCTGGCTCTACGCAGTCGGCGACGTGAACGGGCGCGCGCTGCTGACGCACGTCGCCAAGTACCAGGCGCGCGTCCTCGCCGACGTGATCCTCGGCGACGAAGACGCTCGCGTGCGCCACGACGACTCGACCGCGCCGCGGGCGATCTTCACCGACCCCCAGGTCGCCGCCGTCGGGCTGACGCTGGCGGCCGCCCGCGAGCGCGGCCTCGACGCGCGCGCCTACGACGTCGAGACCTCCGCCACGCCCGGCGCGAGCTTCTCCGGCCGCAATACCGCTGGCACCTCGCGCCTCGTTGTCGACGCGGCGCGTCGCGTCGTCGTCGGCGCGACTTTCACGGGCACCGAGGTCGTCGAATGGCTTCACGCGGCGACGATCGCGGTGTCCGCCGAGGTGCCGCTGGCGCGCTTTCGCGACGCCGTTCCCGTCTTCCCGGCGCGTAGCGAGATCTGGCTTCGCCTGCTCGAGCGCCTCGAAGCCGACGGGCTGGTCTAGCCGGCCGCGAAGCGCCGCCCGGGCGGGACTAAACTGCGCGCCTAGCAGGCGATGCCGCAACGACTTCCTGAGCGCTCGGCGGCTGAGACCGCCGCGACGGAACTTCTGGTCGAGGCCGGCGCGGTGCTGGCGTCATCGCTCGATCCGCGCGTGACGATGCGCCAGGTTGCATCGCTGACCGTGCCCCGGCTCGGCGACCTGTGTGTGATCGACCTGCGCGACGAGTCGGGCGAGATCCGCGACGTCGCACTCGTCGCGAGCGACCCGGCGCTC
>DATGHN010000008.1:0-6560 GCA_035308005.1 Solirubrobacteraceae bacterium | reverse complement strand
GAGCGGCTCGGCTTCCATCACCGGCGTTCCGGCCACCGGGCTACCGAAGATCAGGACCTGGGTGTCGCGAAGCTCCAAGCCCGCGTTCGCCGCCTCGCCGCTGTGGTCGATCAGCGCAAACAGCTTGAGCCCCCTTGCGGCGATCACCGCTTCGAGGCGCTGCACCGTCTCGGCGGCGCCCCAGGGGCTCGGCCGCGTGACGAGGCCTCTGGCCGCGCTCACGGGCGCTGTGGCGCCGCCGGCACGTAGGCCGGCGTCTCTTCAGCCGCCTCGGCCGGCTCGGTGTGCCCGCGCGGGTAGAAGCGAATCGAGATCAAGAACGTCGCCGCCAGCACGCCGGCCATCACGTAGAAGACGGTCTGCGTCGAGTGCGCGAAGGCGTGCTCGACGGCGCGCAAGACCGCCGCCGAGTGCCCGCTCCCCGACTGCTGCGCCTGGCCGAATCCGAACGAGGCGGCGGCGCGATGAGCATCGAACCGCGGCACGCCCTGGTTGACGAGCGCCGCCGTGATGTTGACCGTGTTGCGGCTCGTCAGGATCGTGCCCAACACGGCGAGCCCGAGGCTCGCGCCGATATTGCGCGCGGTCTGAGTCATGCCCGTGACCTCGCTGTACCTTGCGCGCGCCGCGCGGTTGACGGCATCGGTGCTGGCGGGAGTGAGGATCAGACCCGGCCCGGCGCCGGCCAGCACGATGAACCACATCTGGTGGCCGATCGAGAGGTCGGTCAACTTGCCGGCGAGCAGGTAGAACCCGACCGCGCCGAGCGCGCCGCCCAGGACGAGCGGCAGGCGCGCGCCGCGGCGGTCGAGCATCCGCCCGCCGATCTGCGACGCGACGACGTAGCCGATGAAGAAGTAGAGGAGGTAGAGCCCGGCCTTGGTCGCCGCCTCGTGCAGAGAGACCTGCGCGTAGACGCTCGCGAAGAAGAAGAACGGCACGAAGACGATCGAGAGCAGCCCGAGGACCGCGTTGTCGAGCGCGAAGCCGCGATCGCGAAAGGCGTCGAGGCGAAGCAGCGGTTCGCGTTCTCGAAGCTCCCAGAGCACGAAGACGACCAAGAACACCACCCCCGCGGCGATCGCCAGCCACGTCCCTACGCTGCTCCAGCCCCACACGCTCGACTGCTGCAGACCGAGCACCGTCAGGCCGAGGCCGCCGGTGATCAGCACCGTCCCGCGATAGTCGAGCGAGGTCGGATAGCGCTCCTCCTCGAGCTGCGACCGCCAGATCAGATACAGCGCGATCAGTGCGACCGGGATGTTGATCCAGAAGATCGCGCGCCACGTCCACTGCGTCAGGTAGCCGCCGGCGATCGGGCCGATCGCCGTCAGCCCGCCGGAGATGCCGAAGAAGATCGCCATCGCCTTCCCGCGCTCGGCGACCGGGAAGGCCTCGGCGACGATCCCGACGGCGGCGGGGAACATCGCGGCCGCTGTCGCGCCCTGGAGAACGCGGAAGACGATGATCCAGGTCTCGGCGATCGAGCCCTTCGGCGTGAACCCGCAGAAGGCGGAGGCAACCGCGAAGCCGACGACGCCGATGATCACCATCCGCTTGCGGCCGAGGACGTCGCCGAGCTTGCCTCCGAAGGCGAACAGGGCGGCCAGCGCGAGCAGGTAGCCGTTGATGATCCACTGCGAGCCCGTCGTCGAGATCGACAGGTTCCGCTGCAGGCTCGGGATCGCGATCGCGACGATCGTCTGATCGATGAACGTCATCGCGACCGCGAAGACCATCGCGGCCAACACGAGGTTCTTGCGCCGCCCCGCCAAAGCGGGCTTGATCCTCTCAGCCCGCTGAGCGGAGGTCAAGCATTGTCACGGCATGGAAACGCCACGACCGCCATAGCGCCATCCCTATGGGTGCTCGCGGTCGTCGGGCTGCTCGAGATCGCTCTCCTCATCGATCACCCCGATTCCGAGCGCGCCGGCGAACACGCTGGCCGCCGCGACGATGTCAACCCAACTCATCGCAGCGCCGCGGAGATACTGGACGCCTTGGATTCCCTCCAGCTCGCAGCGCCTGAACTCGCAAGCGCGCATCTTCGCGCCCCGGAAGTCGGCGGTTTTGAGATCGCAATCGTGGAAGCGCACCGATTCGAGCGTCGAGTCCAGGAAGGCCGCCTGCGCGAGGTTGCAGTTCTCGAACGTGACGCGCGTGAGCTTGCTGAAGGCGAACGTGGCGAGATCGACGCGGCTGCCAGCGATCGTGACGTCGCGCAGCGTCGCGTCTGTTAGCTGAATCCCCGTCAGGCGGCACGATTCGGCGCTGACGCGCCAGAGCGATGCGCCGCGTGCTTCCAGATTCGCGAGCTCGCAGCCCTTCAGCGAGGCGTCGGTGATCTGCAGAGCCTCCAAGCGCGATCCGGAGAGATCGACGCGAAGGAGACGCACAGCGCTGAACGCGACACCCTTGGCGTCCTGCTGCGGCAGCTCGAGGTCAGCGAGCTCGACCTCCGCCAGGACGACCTCGTCCTCAAGGAGCGCCGGTGCGGAGCGTTCGAGCTCTGCCGGCAGTTCCGGCGGCGCGGGCGGCAGCGCGGCGGGCATGCCGCAAGCTAACCACGGCGGCACGATTGACCCCCGAGCGGCTGGGGCGGCAACCTTGTGCCGCCGCCCCGCCGCCGAGGAATGCGTCAGCCGACGGTGGCGACGCCGAAGAAGCCGCAGCCGGCGAACGTGCCCAGCGACGGCGCGGACTGGTAGCCGACGTGCCCGCTGATCACCTGGCCCGCGGTGTTCTCGTAGGAGAACGTCGATTCACCGGATCCGGCGCTGCCGAGCGTCGCGTTGCTCGAAGGGCCGAGCGTCGCAGTCTCGCTGCCGAATGTGCTGCTCGTTCCCTCAAGGCCGCTGATCGCAAGCTCGGAGTCCGCGCTCGCCGGGCCGTTGGCCTGCAGCGACGCGGTGCCGCCCGAGGAGCACAGCGCCGAGATCGTCAGACCGCCGCCGCTGTAGAGCGTCTGCGTGGCGCTCCCCGATCCAGGCGTCGCCTCCTTGAGCTGGAGCTTGGCCACAGTCTCGCCGTCGAGTGTTGTCGCAGCCGGGTTGGACGGGCCGGTCGCGCCGGTCGGCCCGGTTGCGCCGGCGTGACCCGCGGGCCCAGCAGGCCCGGCGATCGAGTGAGCGGGCCAGGAGATGATCACGCGGCCGCCTGAGCAGCGATGGCCCGGCTTCCATAGGTTGACCTCGCCGCCGTTCGGCGACACGCAGCCGTTGATGTTGCCGTGCGGGCCGATCAGCGCCGCACTGCTGGCGGCGTACGCCACGCCGCCGGCGATCGCCATGAAGGCCGCAAGCGCGAGGCCGGCTTTGGCCATCGTGCGCCGAGTTGCAATCAAGCGTCGCATCGGATCCTCCACTCTCTGGGCGGGTTCATCTCGCCTCCGTTGTTCGGGTGCCTGTCTCCCAAGCAACCCGGCCCCCGCCGAGGGGATGCGGTTCAGACGGAGTTTTTATGTGCGTGCAGCAGAGCGCCCGGGTGCGGCGCTAGCCCACCACCCCACCGTGTCTCGACTGGCGGGAGCGTCGCTAGTTGTGAATCGCGCGCGAGATCGCGTCAACGCACGTCGAGTACGCGTACTGAAGCGGGTCTGGCGACTCGACAAACCTGAGCGCCCGTCGCAGGGCCGCCTGAGGGTAGCTGCCGCGCAGCGGATCGCTGCCGGCCGCACAGTCGCGCAGTACCGCGACAAATGTTCTACTGGCGCTCAAAGTCGGCGGCGCGCTCGCGTGTCCTACTGACGCGACGCCGGTGCGGGACCCTCCGCCGCCGCCGATCATGGCGTAGGCAACAACCGCCACCGCCAGCGCAACCGCAAACGTAGCCACCACCAACCGGCGCTGACGCGCCTGGCGTCCTCGAGCATCGTCGATCACGCCGCGCTGAATGCGGTCGGCCCACGTGGACACATACGCTACTATGACTAGCACAATCACGGGTTGTCAAGATCGGCGTAGCCGCAACCCCGCAAGCGGCGCCGCCGCACCGCCGCCCCGACGCGAATGCGATCATCGGCGCGCGTGACCGCCTGGCGTGACGTCGAAGCTGCCGAGCCCGAGTTCGCACAGCGCGTGCGCGCGCTCTTCGACGCCCACAGGCACAAGACGCTCGCCACGCTCCGTGCCGACGGCGCGCCGCGGATCTCGGGAATCGAGACGGCGTTCGAGGACGGCGAGCTCGTGTTCAGCTCGATGTCCCACGCTCGCAAGGGCGCGGATCTCCGTCGCGATCCGCGCTTCGCGCTGCACAGCGCAACGATCGACCCTGTCGAGGGCTCCGAGGCGCAGTGGCCGGGCGAGGCGAAGATCTCCGGTCGCGCGATCGCCTCCGGGCCAAGTGGCGATCAAGAACACGGCGACCGCTTTCAAGCCGACATCGCCGACGTCGTCCACACCCACCTCAACCCGCAGGCAACGCTGCTGGTAATCGAGTGGTGGACACCCGCGCACGGACTGCGCACCGTCGAGCGCGAGTGACCCTCCCACTGCCGCCGACACCGCTACCGTTGCATACGTGAGCAAGCGCTACCACGTCACCACCTTCGGCTGCCAGATGAACGAGCACGACTCCGAGCACATGCGCGGGATGCTCGAGTCGCTCGGCTACGAGGAGGCGCCCGAGCGCGCGCAGGCCGACCTGATCCTCTTCAACACCTGCTCGATCCGCGAGAACGCCGACAACCGCCTGATCAGCCACCTCGGTGAGGCAAAGCGCCTCAAGCGCGAGGACCCTGACCGCCTGATCGGCGTCGGCGGCTGCTGGGCGCAGTCGGTCAAGGACGAGGTCTTCGAGCGCTTCCCGTTCGTCGACGTCGCCTTCGGCCCCGGGCAGGTCCACCGCCTCGCGGAGTTCCTGACCAGCGACTCGCTCAGCGCCCAGGGCTACTTCGAGTTCGAGGGCTTCAGCGGCGAGCTCCCTGAGAAGCGCGCGCGCGAGTTCCAGGGCTGGCTGCAGGTCAGCGTCGGCTGCAACTGCGCCTGCTCCTACTGCATCGTCCCCTCGACGCGCGGCCGCGAGGTCAGCCGCCCTCCCGCCGACCTGCTCGCCCAGGCGCGCCAGATGGTCGCCGACGGCGTCCGCGAGATCACCCTGCTCGGCCAGAACGTCAACTCCTACGGCCGCGACCTGCGCCCGCAGCGGGCGACCTTCGCCGGGCTGCTCCACGACCTCGACGCGATCGACGGCCTCGAGCGCATCCGCTACACCTCGCCGCACCCCAAGGACATGCGCGAGGACGTGATCCGCGCCCACGCCGAGCTGCCGAGCGTCTGCGAGCACATCCACCTGCCGCTGCAGTCGGGCTCGACGCGGATCCTCAAGGCGATGCGGCGCACCTACGACCGCGAGCGCTACCTCGACCGCGTCGCGCTGATCCGCGAGCACGTCCCCGACGTCGCGCTGACGACGGACATCATCGTCGGCTTCCCGGGTGAGACCGACGCCGACTTCGAGCAGACGCTGAGCGTCGCCGAGCAGGTTGGCTACGACGGCGCGTTCACGTTCATCTTCTCCCCGCGTCGCGGCACAGACGCCGCGACGCTCGCCGACGACGTCTCGCACGAACGCAAGGTTGAGCGGATGGAGCGCCTCGTCGAGGTCGTCCAGCGCCACGCCCGCCTGCGCGCGCAGCGCTTCGTCGGGCGGACCGTCGAGGTGCTCGTCGAGGGCACGAGCCGCACCGATCCGGACCGCCTGCGCGGCCGCACCCGCCACAACAAGGTCGTCAACTTCTCAGGCCTGGCCCGTCCGGGCGATCTGGCCGCCGTCGAGATCAGAGCCGCGACGAGCCAGACGCTGTCCGGGGAGGAGCGCCTGCTTGCCCGCGCCGGCTGACGAGCTCGCCAACCAGCTGCGCCCGCTGCTGATCCGCCTCGGCCGCGAGCTGCGCAAGGAGGCCATCGAGCTCGGCGTGACCGGGGGCCAGGTGACGATGCTCTACCTGATCTCCCAAAACCCCGGAATCGGGCTCCGCGAGCTCGCCGAGCACGAGCGCATCGCGACGCCGACGGCCTCGGGCCTGATCGACCGCCTCGAGCGCGCGCAACTCGTGCGCCGCGTCCGCTCGCAAACCGACCGCCGCCGCGTCGGCCTGACGATCACCCCCGCCGGCCGGCGCAAGCTGACGGCCGTCCGCGCGCGCCGCACGGCCTGGCTGACCGAGCGCCTCGAGCGCCTCGAGCCCGCCCAGCGCGCCGCGGTCGAGCGCGCGCTTGCCCCGCTCGGATCGCTGATCGAGGAGGGGGGACGGGTGCATGCACCCGTCCCGGGGTCGGCGCATGCGCCGACCCCAAGCGCCAAGGGCTGAGCCCGTCTTTGCGCGACGGCGCGGCTTTCCGTCCGCCGTCAATACGAACATGTGTTCGTGCGCTGGACCAACCTGACCCTGACCGACGAGGAGCAGCGCCGCCTGCCGGGCTACCGCGATGAGGCGGTCGTGCGCCGCTTCGACGCCCCCGAGGCGCTCGGCATCCGCTTCTACGAGGTGCGCGCGCGTTCGGTGCTCAACCGTGTCCCGGACCGCGCGATGGTCCCGTTCCGCTGGACCGTCAACCCCT
>DATGHN010000007.1:0-2932 GCA_035308005.1 Solirubrobacteraceae bacterium | reverse complement strand
CGGCGCGTGACGCGCCCGACGCGCTGCTGGTAGATGCGCTTGGGCGCCGTCGGCGCGAGATGCACGCAGACGGTGGCGCGCGGGGAGTTCCAGCCCTCCGCCAGCAGCTGTGCGTTGATCAGCACGTCGATGTCGCCGCGCTCGTAGCGCGCGAGGATCGACGCGAGCTCGCGCTTGGGCGTCTCGCCCGAGACCGCCTGGGCCTTGAGGCCCTCGTCGCGGAACGCGACCGCGAGGTTGTAGGCGTGGCGCACGCCCGCCGCGTAGACGACGCCGGGAACGCCGTTGAAGCGCGTCTTGTAGAGGCTCGCCACGGCGAGGTTGAAGGGCGTCTGGTCGAGCAGCTCGGCGAGCATCTCCTGGTCGAACTCGGTGTCGACCTCGCCGCGGCGCAACGGCACCTTGGCGATCGTGCGCACGCCCGGCCCCGGCGGGATCCGCACGCAGCGAAGCGGAGAGATCACGCCGCGCCGCGCCGCCTGCGCGAGGTCGAAGCGCGAGGTCTGAGTCGGGAAGAGGTCTGTCACGTGGCGCGCGATCAGCGCGCCCGTCGCCGTCATGCCGATGAAGACGGGCCCGGTCCAGGCGCGAATCGCCGCGCTTGTCTTCTCGCCCAGCGCCGTGTGCGCCTCGTCGCAGATGACGATCGTGTAGGCACTCGAGATCGAGCCCGCGTTGCGCACGAACCACTGGTAGGTCTCGACGGTGACCGGCCCGTTGGAGCGGTCCTCGTCGCCGAGCAGCGGCGGCGCGATGCGCTTCTTGTAGCCGCGGTCGCGAAGCTCGCCGAGGAACTGGTCGACGAGGTTGCGACGGTGCGTCAGGATCAGGATGCCGCCGGTTCGCGAAGCTTCGACGAAGCCGAGCGCGGCGACCGTCTTGCCGGCGCCGGTCGCGTGCTCGAACCAGAAGCGCTTGGCGGCGTTGGGGTCCTCCGGCTGCTCGGCGAGCTGCTCCTCATCCTCGGGAACGTCGGCGTCGTCGTCATCCCAGTCGGCGAGCGGCGCCTCGGCCTCGGCGCGGTCGAGCTCGGCCTCGAGCTCAGCCGCGACGTCCTCGACCTCGAAGTCTTCCTCGTCTTCCTCCGCCGGAGCCGCGGCGAAGACCTCGCCGTCGTCGTCGTCATCCTCATCTAGCGCCGGCTCCTCCTCGAAGTCCTCGTCCTCCTCGAAGTCGGCGGGCTCGCCGCTCGCAAGCTCCTCGCCATCGTCGTCGTCCTCCTCCTCGACGCCGAGAATCGCCGCGCCGGCCAAGACGTCGACGGCCCCGTTCGTCGGCAGCGCGATGCTCGCCTCGGTCAGCAGCGCCGCGAGCGTTCCGGACAGGGCATCGACCTGATGGGCGGACAGCACGGTCGCGTCGGCGAGCTTGGGCTCGTCATCTGAGAGCACGCGCTCGAGCCCGAGCAGCAGCGACCATTGGCGACGCCAGGCCGTCGAGGGCGTGCTCAGCCCGGCCGCGATCTCCTCTAGCGCCTGGTCGAAGGCACGCCGGCGCGGCGTGCCCGGCGCGAGCGCGCTCGCGAGCTCCTCGCCAGGGTGCAGAAACGGCTCGAGCGTAAACGCCTCGGCGCGCGCAATGTCATCGCTGCTGGGAAGGGCCGTAGCGGCCACTGTCTTCGGATCGGCCATGAAGGCTTGATGAAAGAGGCGGAGCCGCTCGCGAGAACTGAGCGACCCGGGCGGGCGGTCTGTTGCAGCGCGGATATGGCTGCGGATGACCTCCCGTTACATACGAGAAGATACCAAGCATGGCATACAGACCGGCAATTCCGCGCCGTATCTGGCCGTCCGTTGCCTGAGATCCGCATCGACCCGCTGTCGGGCCTTCGAACGATTGTCGCGCCGGGCCGCGCGGATCGGGGCGCTGCGGACGTCGATCCGTTTGCCGAGGACAACGAGGCGCAGACGCCGCTCGAGGTCTACGCCGTCCGGCCGCAGGCCAGCGCGCCGGACACGCCCGGCTGGCAGGTGCGCGTCTTTGCGAACCGCTTTCCGGCCCTTGATGGGGAGGGTTTGGTGGCCGGTCGTGACGCAAACGCCCGCATCTTCAGCACGCTTGCGGCACACGGCGCTCACGAGGTGATCGTCAACTCGCCCCGAGCGGTCGCCGCGCTCGCCGATCTCGAGCCCGACGAGCTCGCGCTCGCCATGGAGGTCTGGCGGCAGCGGATGCGCGCACACGAGGACGCCGCCTACGTCCACCTGTTCGTCGACGAGGGCGATGCCGCCGGCTCCTCGCGCTGGCACACCCACGCCCAGCTCATGGCACTTGACTTCGTGCCGGCGCTGATCGCGCGCGAACGCGAGCGTTTCGGCGCCTACGCCGCCCAGACGATGGGCCAACAGCTGCTCGACGACCTCGTCTCCGAGGAGGTCCGCCGCCGCGATCGGCTCGTCGCGGTCGACGACGAGGCGGTCCTGCTCGCCGCATTCGCCGCCGCGCTGCCCTACCAGCTGATGATCGTCCCGCGCCGGCCGCGGATGCGCTTCGAGGACGACGGGCCGATCTGCTCCGCGATGCTCCACGACGCGCTGACGCGCCTCGCCCGACGCTTCGGCGAGAGCCCGCCGCTCAACCTCTGGATCCGCACGGCGCCGCGCGGCGCCGAGCAGTTTTGCTGGCGCGTCGACATCGTGCCCCGCCTGACCGCCCTCGCGGGACTCGAACTCGGCAGCGGCGTGCACCTGACGTCGGTCACTCCCGAGCAGGCGGCCGCGGAGCTTCGCGAGGCGTGAAGGCGGTCATCCAGCGAGTGTCGCGCGCGGCCGTCCGCGTCGGAGGCGAGCAGGTCTCGGCGATCGGGCCCGGCCTGCTTGTGCTGCTCGGCGTCGGCCGCGAGGACACGCCGGAGGTCGCCGACCGGCTCGCCGCCAAGCTGCGCGCGCTGCGCGTCTTTCCCGACAGCGAGGGGCGCATGAACGAGCCGCTC
>DATGHN010000006.1:0-5912 GCA_035308005.1 Solirubrobacteraceae bacterium | reverse complement strand
CTCAAGCACCTGCGAGGTCGCGGCGAACGTCGACTGGCTCTTAACCGCGGCACCGAAGTTGAACTTCGGCTTGGCGACCGCCTTGCTGCCGAGCGCGCTCCGCAGGAAGACCACGTGCGCCGCCTCGTCGGCTGCGATCTTCTTCGCGAGCGCGGCAAGGCGCGAGTCGCTGAACCTGACGCCGGCAACGGCCTCCGCGTAGAAGGTCGCCTCGAGGTACTCGAGCGTCAGCGCGTAGTTGAGGACACCGATGTCCCCCTTGCCGAAGCTCGCCGGCGGACGGCCGGACCCGGCAGCCATCGCCGACGGCACGAATGCCGACAGCACGGCGCCGCCGCCCATCAGCGCACCTGCGCCGAGGCCGACCTTGCTCAAAAACGACAAACGGGTGTCGCCACTCACACCGGCCGCCGCCTCGCGGACGGCCCCGTCAACATCGATGCTCTCGAAGCTCAACTCATCAGTCACGGACTGCTCCTTAGGGTCTCGGTGGGTCCCGCCCGATCAGGACGACCAGGCCCTCTCACCTAATCTCTACGCGCGCCGGGCCCGACCGGATCACCGGCGGGCGTCAGGAGCGGGCGCGCGAGTGCTGGTCAGGCCAGCGGTGACTCGAGCGGATAGGCGATGCGGCGGGCGTCCACTCCGAAGAACGGGAGCGGCTCGCCGCACATGCCCTCGAGTCGCGAGACGGTCCGTTCGCCGAGCTGCTCAGCGAGCTCTCCGGGCGTGAGGTTCGACGTAACGACCGTCGATCGCTCGTCCTCGTAGCGCGAGTTGATGATCGTGTAGAGCTGCTCCAGCACCCACTCGGTACGGTGCTCCGCGCCAAGGTCGTCGACGTGGAGCATGTCGACGGCGGCGAGGCGGTCGAGGAAGCTGAGCACCCCGCCCGTGTCGATCGACTCGCGGATCAGGCTCAGCAGGCGCGGGCAGGAGTAGATGGCGACCGTTCGCCCGGCGTCGATCGCGGCCTTTGAGACGATCATCGCGAGCGCCGTCTTGCCAGTCCCGACGCCGCCCGTCAGCCACAGCGAGCGGCCCGCGTCGATGTTGGCGCCGATGTCGCTGACGAAGGCGCGGATCTCGCGGACCTGCGTCGGGCAGCGCCGCTCCATGTCGATCACGTCGCTGTGATCGAACGAGATCGCGCGGTAGCGCTTGGGAATCCGAGCCTCGAGCGTGCGGCTCCGCGTTGCCGCGATCCGAAGCGGACGGCAGCGGCAGTCGCGCGCAACGCCCGCGTCCTCGTCGATCAGGAAGCCGCTTCCGTCGCAGAGGCCTAACTCGCAGGGGGTAAGAGCCATCTGTTGACCAGCATAGACAGGGGCCCGGCCTCCTCCCGCGGACCCTGTCGCTTCTTGCGGCCAATCTCCGTATCGTCGCTGCGCGTACCGATGCGACCGACGATGCCCAGCCGCCTTGCCGCCGCCGCGCTCGCCGTTGCCGCACTCGCGGCGCTGGCCGGCTCGAGCGCGGGGGCCTCCGTCAAGAGCTGTACGGCGTCGTCGCTGGCCCTGCGACAGGGCCCGCTTGTCGTCCCGAAGACGATGCAGCTGCCGCTGCTGCTCGAACTGGTCAACGACGGCCGCTCCGCGTGCACCATCGTGGGTTACCCGCGCATCGTGCTGCTGAGCGCCGGGGGCACCGTCTTTCCCTTCGCCTACCGCGACGGCGGCGATGAGGAGGTCACGAGCCGGCGCCCGGCGGCGGTCACCCTGCGCCCCGGCGGCGTGGCGTTCGTGCTGCTCAACAAGAGCCCGTGCATCGGAAATGTGAACGGGCGCCTCGCGCGCCAGGTCCGCCTGACTCCACCGGGTACCAGCGCGACGCTCGCGCTGCGCGACCTGCGTGGGCTCTTCCCCGACTACTGCGCCGCGGGCGACCCCGGCCACCGCGTCGACGTCTCGCCCATCGAGGCGAGCCTCACAGGCGCTGAGCAGCACTAGGCGAAGCGCTCCTCCTGGGTGTAGCTCATGAAGCGCGGGTACTCCGGGCGGAACGTCAGCGTGACCTTTCCGACCGGACCGTTGCGGTTCTTGGCGACGATCAGGTCGGCCTCGCCGGGGCGCTCTGAGGGGTTCGCCGAGTCCGGCGGGTTGTAGTAGTCGTCGCGGTAGATGAAGACGACCACGTCGGCGTCCTGCTCGACCGCCCCTGACTCGCGCAGGTCCGACAGCAGCGGGATCTTTGGGTTGCGCGACTCGACGCTTCGGTTGAGCTGCGAGAGCGCGATCACCGGTACGTCGAGCTCGCGCGCCAGCATCTTCAGCCCGCGCGACATCTGCCCGATGATCTCGGCGCGGTTCTCGCTGCGCGACTCGGCGCGCAACAGCTGCAGGTAGTCGACGATCACAAGCCCCAGCCCGCCCGGGCTCTGCGAGTAGAGCCGGCGCGCCTTGGCGCGGATCTCGAGCATCCCGATGTCGCCCGAGTCGTCGACCCACAGCGGCGCCGCCGCGAGCTTCTTGCTGGCGGCGATGATCTTCGGCCAGGTCGCCTCGGGGACGCGCCCCTTGCTCAGATCCTCGCCGCGGACGCTCGCCTGCGAGGCGATGAAGCGCCGCGCGAGCTCGGTCTCGGACATCTCGAGGCTGAACAGCGCGACGGGCTTGCCGTGCTTGATCGCGGCGTTCTCGGCGATGTTGGTGACGAGGCAGCTCTTGCCCATCGAGGGCCGCGCGGCGATCACGATCAGGTTGCCCGGCTGCATGCCGCCGAGCTTGTCGTCGAGGTCCTTGAAGCCGGTCGGCGTGCCCGATATCACGGCGCCGGCGACCGACAGTTCGTGGAGCGCGTCGAGCTCGCTGCCGAGCAGCGAGGCGATCGAGCGGAAGTCCTGCGTCCGGTCGCCGTGGGCAAGCTCAAGCACCGTCTTCTCGGCGCGCTCGACCAGCTCGCGTGCGGGCTCCTGCTGATCGAGGACGCTCGACTGGATCTCGTAGGTCGCGTTCAGTAGGCGCCGCAGCAGGGCGGTGTCGTGGACGATCTGGGCGTAGTGGCGAAGGTTTGCGACATTCGGGACGGCGCCGGCGAGCAGGTCCACACCCTCCGGGCCGCCCGCCTCCTCGAGGATGCCCTCGGCGCGCAGCGCGTCGGTCACCGTGACGACGTCGATCGGCTCGCTTCGCTCATAGAGGCCGAGCATCGCCGCGAAGATGACGCGATGGCGCTCGCGGTAGAAATCCTCCGGGCGCAGCGACTCCTCGATCACGAGCGAGTACATCGGCCGCTCGGACATCAGGATCGCGCCGAGCACCGACTCCTCGGCGTCGATGTTGTGCGGCGGCGCGATCGACTGGGCGACCTTGAGCTGCTGCGGGCGCGGGAAGCGGGTCGGCGTGCTCATCGGCGGGCTGTCGATCCTAGACCTCGCCGGCGATGCTTTTCGGAGCCTTCCCGCTCCTTCAACGAAAAGCCGCTACTTGGCTGCGGAGACGATCGTCTTGACCGTCGCGGTCACATCACCGGCGACATCGATGACGACCATGTAGGTGCCGACGTTCTTGATCGGCTCCTCGAGGTGCACGCCGCGGCGGTCGAGCCGTAGCCCGCGCGCCTCGCGGATCGCATCGACGATGTCCTGCGTGGTGACCGAGCCGAACAAGCGGCCGTCGTCGCCCGCCTGCTGGGAGATCGTCAACACGGTGCGCGACAGCATCGCCGCGTTGTCCGCGGCCTTCGCGATCGCCTCGCGCGCGGCGCGCTCTGCTGTCTCGATGCGCTGCTGGACGACCTTCAGCGCACCGGCTGTGGCCGGCTGCGCGAGCTTGCGCGGGATCAGGTAGTTGCGCAGGTAGCCCTTTGAGACATCGACGACCGCACCGCGCTCGCCCAGCGACTCGACGTCGTCGAGAAGGATCGCCTGCGGCATCGCCCTAGCGGTCGCGGTCGCGATCGCGGTCGCGGCGGCCGCCGCTCTCGACGGCCCCCTCGTTCACATAAGGAAGCAGGGCGAGCTCACGCGCGCGCTTGACGGCGCGGGCGATCTGGCTCTGATGGCGGCGGCAGGCGCCGCTGATCCGGCGCGAGCGGATCTTCCCCTTCTCGGAGATGAACTTGCGCAGCGACGCCACGTCCTTATAGTCGACCTGGTCGATCTTGTCCTTGCAGTGCAGGCACGGCTTGCGCCGCCCGCTGCTAGGTCCGCTGCGCTTCTCGCGTCGGCGGCCGGGCTTGTCCCGGCCGGCTCGCTGCTTTGCCATCTGCTCCCTTAGCTGTCTAGAAAGGTATGTCGTCGTCGCCGACACCGGCGCCGCTCGCGGCGGGCTGGAAATCCCGCTCGTCGACCGGAACGTCGCTGCGCGATCCGCCAACCGAAGCGGTGAATCCGCCTCCAGCGGCGTCATCACGGCCCCCGAGGAACTGGACCGAGTCAGCGATGATATCGACTGCCTGGCGCTTTTGTCCGTCCTGGGACTCCCACTCGCGCCACTCAAGGCGCCCCTGGACGCCAACCGGGCGGCCCTTCGAGAGGAACCGCGCGCAATTCTCGCCCTGCGCGCCCCACACCTTCACGTCGAAGTAGTTGGGTTTGTCCTCCCACTCGCCGGTGGCGCCGTTCTTGCGGCGCGTGTTGACGGCGACGCGAAGATCGCAGACGGATGTGCCGCTCGGCAGCGAGCGGAGCTCGGGGTCGCGGGTCAGGTTGCCCGTGATGACGACGACGTTGAGATTGGATGCTGCCATGACGAAGCTCCTTCTCGCTCTCGAACAAAAGGTCTGCAACCCACTGTAGAGAGGCTGGCGGAGCGCAGGCCGGCGCTGCGCGCTGTTTGGGTGAAATCAGGCCTCTGCGGCGGGATCCGCGTCGTCCTCGACGGCGGCGGCGGGCTCGGTCGGCGCGTCGGCCACTAGTTCGGCCGGCGCCTCGGCCAGTACTTCGTCCGGCGCCTCGCTGGGAGTCTCCGCCACGTCGGTCGCCACTGTCGGGGGCGGTGCCTCGGCTGCAGGTGCGGGTGCCGGCGGCGCCGCCGGCGGCGGAGCCGTCGTTGCGACGCTCGCCCCGGCCGGCAACTTGATGACCCGGTGGCGCAGCACGCCGTCGGTGATTCGCAGCGTGTGCTCGAGCGAGGAGATCAGCTTCGGCGGGCCGCTGAACTGAAGGAGGTGATACTCGGCCGCCTCGCGGTGGTCGATTTCGTAGGCCAGCGCTCGAGTGCCCCAGGTCTGCTCGGCGAGCAGTTCGCCGTCGCTTGCGATCGCCTTGCGCGCATCGTCGACGATCTTCGCCCGCAGGTCGTCGGCTGCGCCCAGGTCGAGCAGCAGCGTGAGATCGTAGATCGGCTTGGCGGCGGCCATTCGCGGCGGCCGACTATACCAGCGGCCCGTCGGCGCGCTCAGCGCACGCCCGCGGCCGAGCGCTTCTTGGCGATGTCCTCGAGCTGGTCGTCGATCCAGTCGCCGGGGTCGCGCGCCGTGACGATCGCCTTCAGACCGGTCAGGCGCCGTTCGCGCTCGGAGGGGTCCATCACCAGCGCCGCGTGAATCGAGTCGGCGAGCTCCTGGATGTCGAAGGGGTTGACCGACAGCGCGTACTCGCCGAGCTCGTCGTGGGCTCCGGTGTTCTCGGAGAGAATCGAGACCCCCGCGTTCTCGTTGAGCAGCGGTCCCTCCTTGGCGACGAGGTTCATACCGTCGAACATCGCGTTGACGAGCAGCACGTCGTAGTGCTTGTAGGAGGCGTAGGCCTCCTCGACATCGTCGCGCAGCTTCAGCTGGATCGGCATCCAGTCGGGCGTGCCGTGGCGATGGTTGACGACGGCGACGAGCGCCTCGATCCGCTCCAGGTACTCCGCGTACTGGGGCACGTCCGTGCGTGAGGGCATCAGCTGCGCCATGAAGGTCACCCGCTCGCGGAACTCGGGGTGCTGCTCCAGGAACATGTCAAACGCGGCGAACCCGCGCAGCAC
>DATGHN010000005.1:0-6269 GCA_035308005.1 Solirubrobacteraceae bacterium | reverse complement strand
AGAGCAGGAAGCGAAACGCGTCGCCCTCGGACCGGATCGGGTTGAGCATCAGCCGAGGGAAGTCGCCGGCAGCAGCGGTGGGAGGCCCACGACCACTAGAGCACGTAGACGGTCGTGTAGACGACCACCCACATGATGTCGACGAAGTGCCAGTAGATCGCCGGCACTTCCATCCCGCGGTGGTGCTCCGCTGAGTAGTGGCCGCGGAACGAGCGGATCGTGACCATCAGCAGCAGCGTCAGCCCGATGAACACGTGCGCTCCGTGGAGCCCGGTGAGCGCGTAGAACACCGAGGATTGCGCCGAGTAATAGGGCCCGAACCCCAGATGCACGTACTCATTGATCTGCACGAACAGGAAGGTGAGGCCGAGCAGGAAGGTCGCGACCATTCCGGCCTTCAGCCCGAACCGGTTGCCCCTGCGGACCGAGATGGTCGCCCAGTGGATCGTCAGCGACGACGACAGGAGGATCGCGGTGTTGACGCCGGCGACCGCCTCCGGAAGCTTCGTGCCGGCCGCCGGCCACGGGTCGTGGGTGACGATCCGGATGAAGAAGTACGCCGTGAAGAAGGCGCCGAAGATCATGATCTCGGAGATGATGAAAAGCAGCATCCCGAGCGTTGCAGGGTCGACCCGCGAGGAGCGGTTGGCGGCGATCGGGCCGTGATGCTCCTCGTGGCCGTGCGCCTCGTGTCCTCCGTGGGTGATGCTCGCGGCTTCCATGCTCAGCTCGCGGTCACCGCTTCGGCGGCGGCATTGGCGACGAAGTGCTCGACCGGGCAGGCGGCGTATCGGCGCACGCGTTCGACGAGGTCGGCGCGCAGCCAGCCGGACTTGGTCTCGGGAAGGGTTGAGATCACCACGCGCGTCACGCGGAAGAACTGCAGCGCGTTGAGCGTCGCCGTGAAGGGGTCGGGGTCGCCGACCAGGCCGGACACGACGAGGCCCGCGTCACGCATCCCGCCGAGCACCTCGGCAAGGTGCGTCTGAGCTTCGGCTAGGGCCTTCCCGTCGCCGCCGAGCGCCGGCACGACGACGATGAAAAGCGAGTCGCCCTCGGCCTTGGCCGCGATCTCCTTGAGATAGGCGCTCAGCTCGCTGCTTCCAGCCGTCTGGTTGGCGACGACGAGCGTCGTGTCGCTGACCGGAGCGCTGTCCTCGTCGACGTCGCTGATCACATGCTGGACAGCTATCCCGGAAGCCTCCGCGACGCGCTCGACGAGGTCGCGGCGAAGCCAGCCCGACGCTGTCGCCGGCAGTGTCGAGATCACGATCTCGTCGGGTTTGCGTTCGGCGATCGCGTCCATCGTGGCGTGGAACGGATCGGAGTCGCCGACCTCGCCGGTGGCCTCGAAGCCGAGCTCCTCGAGCACCGACAGCGCGAGCTCGAGCCGCACCTGGGCCGCGTCGCGCACCGACTGGACGTAGATCACCGATCCGCGCCGCGGCCGGCTCTGGGGGATGACGAGCCGAATCTGAAGCGACGGGTTGACCTTCGCCTTCTGATCGAGCAGCTCGCGGAGCTTTCGCCCGCCGAGCGTCTCGTTCGCGACAACGAGGATCTCGCTCATTCCTGGGTCACCATCGCCCGGGTTGTGGCGGGCGTGGGCACGTCGGCGCCGTCGCGGAAGACCGCGTGGACGGCTCCCGGAACTCCGTACTCGTATGGACCGCCGACGATCGTCGGCATCGTGTCGAAGTTGAAGATCGGCGGCGGCGAGGACACCTGCCACTCGAGGGTCAGGCCGCGCCACGGATTCGCGACCGCGCGCGGGCCGCCACGCCAGCTGACGATCATGTTGTAGACGAAGATCAGCGTCGAGAGGCCGAGCAGCCAGCTCGCGATCGAGATCGCGAGATTCCAGCTGGCGAACTGAGCCGAGTAGTCGGCGACGCGGCGCGGCATGCCCTGGATGCCGATCAGGTGCATCGGCGCGAAGGTGACGTTGAAGAACACAAGCGTCGTCCAGAAGTGCCACTTGCCGAGTCGCTCGTCGTACATCCGCCCGGTCATCTTCGGGAACCAGTAGTAGACGCCGGCAAAGATCGTGAATACCGAGCCGCCGAACAGCACGTAGTGGATGTGGGCGACGATGAAGTACGTCTTCGAGACGTGCAGATCGAAGGGGACCATCGCGAGCATCACGCCCGAGATGCCGCCGAGCGTGAACATCGTGATGAAGCCCATCGCCCAGAGCATCGGCGTGTCCATGTGAAGGACGCCTCGCCACAGCGTCGCGAGCCAGGAGAAGATCTTCACGCCGGTCGGCACGGCGATGATCGCGGTCGTGATCATCATCGGGTCGCGGATCCACGCCGGCATGCCCGAGGTGAACATGTGGTGCGCCCAGACGGTGAAGCCGAGCACCACGATCGCCAGTAGCGAGAAGGCCATCATGCGGTAGCCGAAGATCGGCTTGCGCGCCTTCACGGCGATGATCTCGCTGATGATCCCGAAGCCGGGCAACATCATGATGTAGACCGCCGGGTGCGAGTAGAACCAGAAGACGTGCTGATACATCAGCACGTCGCCGCCACTACCGGCGTTGAAGAAGTTGAAGCCGAGCCCTCTGTCCAGCAGCACGAAGAACTGCGAGGCGGCGATGAACGGCGTCGCGATCACGACCAGCAGCGAGGTCGAGAAGTTCGCCCAGACCAGCAGCGGCATCCGGAAGAAGCTCATCCCCGGCGCGCGCATCGTGATGATCGTGACCAGGAAGTTCAGCGCCGTGGCGATCGACGAAGCGCCCGCGAACTGCACGCCGAGCGTGAAGAACACCTGGCCGATCGGGGCTGAGGTCGACAGCGGCGAGTAGGCCGTCCAGCCCGATGCGAACGAGCCGCCGGGCGCGAAGAAGGACGCCAGGAGCATCAGCCCGGCGATCGGAAGCAGCCAGAACGACAGTGCGTTCAGGCGCGGGAAGGCCATGTCCGGGGCGCCGATCATCAGCGGCAGCACGAAGTTCGCGAGCCCCGCGAAGACGGGGATCACGAACAGGAAGATCAGGATCGTCGCGTGGACCGAGAACAGCCCGTTGTAGGTGTTCGCGTCGACGAACTTGCCGCCGGGCTGCGCTAGCTGGACGCGCATCAGCATCGCGAACAGGCCGCCGATCAGGAAGTAGAGGAAGGAGTGGACCGTGTACTGGACGCCGATCACCTTGTGGTCGGTGTTGATCCGGAAGTAGTCCTTCCAGGTCTTCGCGCCGTGCCCTGAGTGGTCCTCGGCTCGGGTCGGCTTTCCGGCCGCCCAGTAGAACCAGTAGTCGAACGCGCCGAGCCCGACGAGGAACGCCATCGGCGCCGAGATCAGGGCCACCTGGAGGATCGCTGTGCCGTCGAGCACCGGGTGGTAGTGCGAGGCGGCGCGGATCGGGAGCACGATCGCGTAGGCCAGCCCAATGCCGATCGGAACCGAGAGCAGGCCGCGGTGCAGGCCGGGAGCACGGAGCCGAGCGATCATTGCGGACCCTCCTTGGGGTTCGGTCGATTAGCGACGTCGGCGACTGCTGCCGTCGCGGCGCCCGAGGAGCGGTGCAGCGACGCCGTCTGAGTCGAGGCGCCGCTGTAGCCGTGCGTGGCAAGGAAGTTCTGGAATGCCGACGCGCTGATGATCTTGAGCGTGGTGCGCATCGTCGAGTGTCCGTAGCCGCAGAGCTGGTTGCAGACGATCGGGTAGGAGCCGAGGCGGTCCGGCGTGGCGCGGAAACTGGTCGTGATCCCCGGTACCGCGTCCTCCTGGAGGCGGAACGCCGGGACGTAGAACGTGTGTATCACGTCGACCGAATGTATCTCGAAGACGACCGGGCGATTGATCGGCAGATAGAGGACGGTGGTGACGATCGGCTTGTTCTGGGCGTCGTGGTAGGCGGGATAGGAGAACGTCCACTCGAACTGCTGGCCCGTGACGTTGATCGTCATCTCGCCCGGCTGCTTGACGCCGATGTCGTGGAGCACGATCGCCGCGTAGACGACGAGCGCCGCGATCAGCGCCGAGGGGAGCGCCGTCCAGATCACCTCGAGCTGCGTGTTGCCGTGGATCGGAGCGCCGTCGAGGCGCTCCTCGCCGGGACGCATCCGAAAGCGCCAGGCCGAGAACAGCACGACCGACACGACGAGGACGAAGATCGGGACCGTGGCGACGATCAGCACGTAGTAGAGCGTGTCGATCGTGTGCGCCTGCTTGGCGGCGGCGGGCGGGAACCACGGAATCAGGAACCCGAGAACGATCCCGATCGCGGCGGCGACGATCCCGATCGCCAGGAGGCGGAGGATTATGTAGCGCGGGACCGCGGGCCGGTGCGGGGTCGACTGCGCGCCATGGGTCTCCGCCATCTCCCAAGGAATCCTATTGCGAAGCAGCGACGGACGCCAGACGCCACCGGCGCGCGCCGGCGGTCAGTGACCGGGCGGGAGCTCGCCCATCTCGGCGCGAGCGGAGCGGATCCAGCGCACGATCGAGGGCACTGCGATCAGCAGGCCGATCACGACAAACGGGATGCCGAGCGTGACGCCGACGAGCGCGATCGCCAGGCCGGCGGCCGTCAGGACCGGCAGCCACGAGGACTGCGGGACATGGATTTGCTCGCCGGTCGCGGGGATGTCGCCGTCTACGTCGGTCACGAGACGTAGATCGCGGCGACCAGGAAGGTGAGCCCAAGCATGAACAGCGAGAAGGCCGCGAGCATCAGGCCTGTGCGGAGGTTCTTACGGGCGAGCTTGCGGTCCACGCCTTCGATCCTACACGTGCTTGTCGACCACCATGGACACGAAAAGCAGCGCCAGGTAGGCGAGTGAGAAGAGGTAGAGCGTCAGCGCCGAGCGGCGGTCGGCGCGGCGGTAGAGCCGCACCGCTAGGTACACGAATGCCACGCCGAGGATCATCGATACGGCGAGATAGATCGTCCCGAGCCCGCCCGCGCAGAACGGCAGCTGCGTGACCGCGTAGAGCAGGATCGAGTAGATCAGGATCTGGCGGCGCGTCTCCGCCTCGCCTCGGGCGACCGGCATCATCGGGATCGAGACATTCGCGTACTCGTCCTTCATCAGCAGGCTGAGCGCCCAGAAGTGCGGTGGCGTCCAGTAGAAGACGATCGCGAAGAGGAGGATCGCCGTGCCGCCGACATGCCCGGTCGCCGCGGCCCAGCCGACGAGTGGCGGGACCGCGCCCGCCGCGCCGCCGATCACGATGTTCTGAGGCGTGCGCCGCTTCAGCCAGATCGTGTACACGCCGACGTAGCCGACGAAGCCGCAGAGCGAAAGGCCGGCGGCGAGCACGTTGATCGTCGTCGCGAGAATCAGCACGCTCAGCACCGCGAGCGTGAAGCCGAAGATCAGCGCCGCGCGCGGCGACACGCGGCCGCTCGGGATCGGCCGGTTGGCCGTCCGTGTCATCTGGGCGTCGATGTCGCGGTCCCAGTAGTGGTTGATGGCGCCGGCGCCGCCTGCCGAGAGGTAGCCGCCGATGCAGGTCAGGAGAACGCGCGCGGGCGACGGGTCGCCGGCGACGTACATCGTCGTCACCGTCGTCAGCAGCAACAGCGACTGGACCTTGGGCTTGGTCAGCGTGGCGTAGTCGGCGAGGAGCGCGCGCGTCTCGGCGATCGCCCCTGCCGCGGTGTTGACGCGCACCGCCTCCATGAGGTCCTAGACCTTCGCCTCGGCGGCGTGCCGCTCGATCTCGCGGCGGATGTCCTTCATCGGCTCAAGCGAGCGCACGCGGGGGATTGTGTCGAAATTGTGCACCGGCGGGGGCGATGGCGTGAACCATTCGAGCGTGTTGCCCTGCCACGGATCGGGTCCGGCGGGCACTCCCGAGCGCAGCGAGCGCATCACGTTGACCGCCGTTACGAGCACGCCGCTGGCGAGGATGAAGGACCCGACCGTCGAGATCTGGTTGTAGAGCTCGAGGTTGCCGACGTTGTCGTACTCGTAGACCCGGCGCGGCATGCCGTCGAGGCCGAGCGAATGCTGGATCAAGAACGTCACGAGTGTGCCGAGGAACATCAGGCCGAACGACCAGCGGCCGAGCGCCTCGCTGAGCATCCGGCCGGTGACCTTCGGGTACCAGTAGTGGACGCCGGCGAAGATCCCGAAGACGGCGCCGCCGATCAGCACGAAGTGCAGGTGCGCGACGACGAAGTAGGTGTCGTTGAGCTGCCAGTCGACCGGGAAGATCGCGAGGAAGACGCCGGAGATGCCGCCGATCGTGAACAGCGCGATGCCGCCGACGGCGAACATCAGCGGCGTCTTGAACTCGATCGCGCCCTC
>DATGHN010000004.1:0-8183 GCA_035308005.1 Solirubrobacteraceae bacterium | reverse complement strand
ACGCACGTTGCCGCGTCGAAGGTCCGAACCGTCGCGCTACACGGCTCGGCGGCGGCCTTCCTCTCCTCAACCCGCACAGCGGCGACGATCGGCTTTTCGTGGCCGATCATCGCCGCGACGCTCGCCAAGGCCGGGCGCACGGCGACCGTCGTCGCCGTCCAGAAGGCCGGTACACCCACCTACAGCCAGCTCGTCGTCGTCGCGCGCGTCGGCGAAGCCCACGTCGACGGCGAGCTGCTGCGGGCCTTCCTGCAGTCGCTGACGCGCGGCGAGCGCGCCGTCGCCGAAAACCCCGGCGCCGCCGCGGCGACGCTCGCCACGGCCAACCCGACGATCGGCGCCGGGATCGAGCGGGCGGCGCTGGCGCGCATGCTGCCGCTGGTCGCGCCGACCAACCCCTCACAGCCCTACGGCTACCAGAACCCCTACGCCTGGCAGGCGTTCGGCCTGTGGATGCGCTCGCACGGCCTGCTCAAGCAGAGCGCCGACGCCGGGCTCGCGATCACCGACGAATTCCTGCCGGGACAGGGAGCGCAGACCCAGACAGGCGCATAGCGTAGGCGGCTGCCAGGCCGCCCCACGGCGCATAGGGAGCAAACGTCTCGAGCACCTCGCTCTCCGCTGCCCGCGCGAGCGGGTCTCCGCTGCGAAGGCGCCCGACAAGCTTGCGAAGCGCGAGGTCGCCGGCCGGCACGGCATCGAGGCGGCCCTGGCCGTGGAGCGCTAGCGAGGCGACGGTCCAGGAGCCGATGCCGGGAATCGCGCGCAGCCGCCGCCACGCCGTCTCCTGGTCGCCGTCGCGCAGATCGATCCGGCCGCGATCGACCTCGACCGCCGCGCGGCGCAGCGCGATCGCCCGGCCGGCGGCGAGGTCGAAGGACTCAAGCAGCGCCGGCGCCGCTCCCGCGAGAGCCGCCGCGCTCGGCGCGTCGCGCAGCGACTCGCCACCGCTCCAGCCGCCCGACAGCACGCGCCCGAAACGGCGCACGATCCGCCGTTCGATCGCGGCCGCTCGCGTGTATTCGATCAGCTGCTCGCAGATCGCCCAGGCGAGCGCCTCGAAAGGCTCCGGCCGCCTCGCCGGACGAAGCCACGGGAAGAACCGCACGACGCGGCCGATCAGCGGGTCATCGCGAAAGCGGGCGTGAAACGGCGCGAGGTCGTCGTCGATGCCGAGCGCGAACCGCATCCGCTCGAGAGCAAGCCGGCAGGCCTGCTTGGAGCGCCCGCGCGCGCCCAGGACGACCGCTCGCGGCCCGCGCTGGGCGCCGCGCACGACGACCGGTTGATCCTCGAAGTGCATGAGGCGCTCGATGACGCCGCCGGGGCGCGCCCGCAGCACCCCGTCGGCACCCCCGCGCGGCAGGCGAAGCGGCCAGCGCGCCTCGAGCTCGACCCGCACCTCCACGTCAAGCTCGCCACTCACGGCGGCGGATTGAAGCGCGCGGCGCGGACGGGGCGCACGCACGCCTGCAACCGCGCTCGCGGCCACCCCTAGTGCCGGCGGGCGACGGCGCGCACGTCGACGATGTAGCGGCGCGAGGAGACGACCTCGTACGCCGAGTCGCCGCGCAGCGCCCGGCCGGCCTCAACCGTGCGCACAGCGCGGCGCGCCTGGACGCGCGACAGGCTGCGGCCGAGCACAGCCGCCGTCGCCGCCCCGGCGACGAAGCCGGTCGCGGCGGCCGCCGCGACGGTCACCAGCGGGGTCGGTCCCTCACGGGGCTCGATCGTGCGCGCCCCCGCCAGCACGACGACGCCCTCGACCACCTCGAGCTCCTCGTCGACAAGCGGCTCTGAAGCCGTCAGATCGTCGGCCCGAAGGCCCTCGTCCTCACCCATCCGCTGAGTCTCGCAGATCAGACGAACACCCGTTCATAGACCCGGAAGCGGCGGACGATCTCGCCCCCCATCGCCTCCATCGCGCGATTCATCGCACGGTTGGTCTCAAGCACCCAGCCCATCTCGCCGCCCTTCTGGGGCGTTCGCTCGGCCGCCTCGAAGTGCATCTGGTAGAAGCGCGCGGCAACGCCGGTGTGCTGGTAATCGGGCTTGACGCCGAGCGCGAAGACGCGCACGGCGTCGATCCTGCGCCGCCAGTAGAGCGCCTTCAGCCAGCCGAGCGGGAGCAGGCGCCCATTGAGGTGCGCGAGAACCTGGTTGTAGTCGGGAAGTGTCAGCGCGGCGCCGACGACCTCGCCGGTGTCGACCCGCTCGGCGATGAAGGCCCAGTTCTCATCGAGCACCGGCTTGAGGTCGCGCGCGTAGTGGCGGACCTCCTCCTCGGTCAGCGGCACCGCCGCCCAGTTGCGCTCCCAGGCGGCGTTGTAGACCTCGAGGAAGCGCGTCACCTCGTTGTCGAGGTCGCGCTTTCGCATCGGCCGGCAGACGATTCCCGCGTCTGACTCGACGCGCGACGCGCGCCGCCAGATCGCCTCGCGCACCTTTCCACGGCCGCTGATGTGAAGGCTCCACATCAGCAGGTCCATGACCTTCTCGAGGCCCTCGCCCTCGAGCAGCCGCTGGTAGTAGGGGTGGTGCCAGGTCGAGAGGATGATCGGCGGGCGCTCGTGACCCTCGACGAGCAGGCCGCACTCGTCGTTTGTGGTGAAGTCCATCGGCCCGACCATCCGGTCGCGGCCGCGCGCGCGAAGCCATGCCTCGGCGGCGGCGAGCAGCTCGTGCGCCGTCTCCGGCGAGTCCTCGCTCTCGAAGAAGCCGAACATGCCCCAGGAGTTGTCCTGGAACTCATTGAAGCGGTGGTCGATGTGGGCGGTGATTCGCCCGACCGCCTCGCCGTCGCGCCAGGCCAGGAAGAACTCGGCTTCGGCGTGCGCAAACCACGGATTGCGCCGGCGGTCAAGCCGCTTGCGAACGTCGATCTCGAGCGGCGCGATCCAGCGTGGCTCGTTACGATAGAGCCGGGCCGGCAGCCGAATGAACCGCCTCATGTCGCTTCTGGATGCGACCGGACGGATCTCCAGGCCCACGTTTCCGAGCATATATGCCCCCCTCCCCGGAGCGCTCCACCGAGGCACCCGACGTCTTCGCGAAGATCCGCGACAACGAGCGCGTCGCGCTGATGCGCGCCGCGCGCGAGTCGGGGCTGCTCCCCTACTTCCACGCGGTCGAGTCGCCGGCGATGCCGGTCGTCCAGATGGAGGGGCGCCCGCGGATCATGCTCGGCTCCAACAACTACCTGGGGCTGACCGCCGACGAGCGCGTCATCAAGGGCGCCCGCGATGCCCTCGACCGCTACGGCACGGGGCTGACCGGCTCACGCCTGCTCAACGGCACGACGCCGCTGCACGTCGAGCTCGAAAGCGATCTCGCCGACTTCATGGGCACCGATGACGCGATCGTCTTCTCGACCGGCCACCAGGCCAACGTCGGCACGCTCGGCACGCTGCTCGGCCCGGGCGACACGGTCGTCGTCGACTCAGGCGATCACGCCTCGCTGCTCGACGGCGCGCTGATGTCGCGCGCCAAGCTGCGCGCCTTCCGCCACAACAAGCTCGACAAGCTCGAACAGGCGCTCGAGAAGGCCGTCGCGGACCGCGGCGGGATCCTCGTCGTCGTCGATGGCGTCTTCTCGATGGAGGGCGACATCGCGCCGCTGCGCGAGATCACGGCGCTGTGCAAGCGCTATGGCGCGCGCCTGATGGTCGACGAGGCGCACGCCGTCGGCGTGCTCGGCGCGCGCGGCGCGGGCACCGCCGAGCTGCTCGGGGTCGAAGGCGAGGTCGACCTTCGGATGGGCACCTTCTCCAAGTCGCTGGCCTCCTGCGGCGGCTTCATCGCCGGCGACGCCGACGTCATCGAGTTCCTCAAGGTCCAGAGCCGCGCCTTCCTGTTCACAGCCTCGGGCGTTCCCGCCGCCGTCGGCGCGGCGCTCGCGGCGCTGCGCGTGATCCGCTCCGCCGAGGGCCGCGAGCTGCTCGCGAGGGTGCTCGAGAACGCGCGCCAGCTCAACCGCGGCCTGCACGACCTCGGCTTCGACGTCGTCGAGCCCTCACCCGTGACCGGGGCCGCCGGCGGCGAGGAGTCGATCATCACCCCGATCGTCCCGGTCCGGGTCGGCGAGGATTGGAACGCCGGGCTGCTCTGGCGCGCGCTGTGGGACGCCGGCGTCTTCACCAACGTCGCCGTCCACCCGGCGGTCCCGCCGGGCGGTGCGCTGCTTCGCACGAGCGTCATGGCGACCCACACCGCAGAGGTGATCGATCAGGCGCTTGAGGCGTTCGCGCGCGTCAAGCGCGAGTTCGAAGCCGAGTACGGACCGCTCCCTGGCCCCGCCGCCTGATTGTGCACCGGCGCACAAGAGCACCGGCGCGACAAAAACCTCGCTCAGAGCAAACGTCTCCACTGATGATCCGTTGACCTGATGGCGCGCGCTCGCGTACGGTCCAGCAGCGCTCAGCGTGGAGGTGTGGGGGCTGTTTTGAGAGGGTTCCCGTCGCTCCCGGAGACGACATGACGGCACGGTCAGCCGCGAGTCGTCGCACGGGGTCGCGCGTCCATTCTTTGCGTACAACGTAAACCACAACTTTTTTGCGCTCGGTTGACGAGCGTTTGGGGAGCCAGATGAATGTGACAGTGATCGCCCGCGGGCCGCAGCACATGCGCGCCCTCGCCCGTGCCAACGAGGTGCGCCTGGCGCGCGCCGAACTCAAGCGCCGAGTGATGGAGGGCGAGACGACTGCCGCGGCTGTGATCCTCGAATCGCCCTGGGAGGTCGAGAACATGGCGGTCGCGGAGCTCCTGATGAGCCAGCACCGTTGGGGCCACACGCGCGCACGACGTTTTCTGTCGACGATTCCGATCTCGGAAACCAAGACGATCGGATCGATGACCGACCGCCAGCGCCGCGCGCTGGCGGACATGCTCGCGGCGCAGGCTCCACACACGGTGGGCGCGCCGGCGCCGCAGGAACTGCTCGTCTGAGCGTCATCGATTGGGCGCGGCGGGTTGACCGGCGCGCCCAATCGATAACAACAGAATCCAGCAGGGCGAAGTGCTCGCTCCCGCGTTTGTCCACGCGGACAAGCCTCGAAAAGCGCGCAGGTCCTAAGGTTCTTGCCTGCCGCCAGCTCGCAATCGGTCGCGCGCGCGAGAAACCGGACTCGCGCCAGGCCCCTAGACCTTCAGGAGGACCCCGGACATGCCCCGCACCCGCATCCACAACGTCTCCGCCGCCCAGTGGAGCGCCAACGGCGAGGCACTCGGCGCCCGGGATCTGACGCAGATCGCAAACCAGAACTTCGGCGCGAACGTCTTCAGCCTCGCCGAGCAGCGCAAGCGCCTTCCGAAGCACGTCTTCTCGCAGCTGCAGGGGACGATCGCCCAGGGGGCCGAGCTCGACACCTCGCTCGCCGACTCGGTCGCGCAGGCGATGAAGGAGTGGGCGCTCGAGAACGGTGCGACCCACTACACGCACTGGTTCCAGCCGCTGACCGGCACGACGGCCGAGAAGCACGACTCCTTCTACAGCCCGGTCGGCGACGGCTCGGCGATCGCCGACTTCTCCGGCAAGGAGCTGATCCAGGGCGAGCCCGACGCCTCGAGCTTCCCGACCGGCGGCATCCGCGCGACCTTCGAGGCGCGCGGCTACACGGCCTGGGACCCGACCAGTCCGGCCTTCCTGCTCGAGAACCCGAACGGCGCGCTGCTCTGCATCCCGACGGCGTTCGCCTCCTGGACCGGCGAGGCGCTCGATCACAAGATCCCGCTGCTTCGCTCGATGGACGCGCTCTCGACGGCGGCGATCCGGGCGCTGCGCCTGCTCGGCGACGAGCAGTCGCGACGGGTCTTCACCACCGTCGGGCCCGAGCAGGAGTACTTCCTGATCGACGAGCAGTACTACTTCGAACGCCCGGACCTTTTGACGACGGGCCGCACGCTGTTCGGCGCCAAGCCGCCGAAGGGCCACGAGCTCGACGACCACTACTTCGGCTCGATCCCCGAGCGCATCCTGGCGTGCATGCTCGAGACCGAGACGGAGCTCGGCAAGCTCGGCGTCCCCGTCAAGACGCGCCACAACGAGGTCGCGCCCAACCAGTACGAGATCGCCCCCGTGTTCGAGGGCACCAACGTCGGCTGCGACCACCAGATGCTGACGATGCAGGTGCTCCAGAACACGGCGCGCCGCTACGGCCTCGTCTGCCTGCTGCACGAGAAGCCGTTCGCCGGCGTCAACGGCTCGGGCAAGCACAACAACTGGTCGATGGGCACGGACACCGGGCACAACCTGCTCGAGCCGGGCGACACGCCGCACGAGAACCTCAAGTTCCTGCTGTTCGCGGCGGCGGTGATCCAGGCCGTCGACACCCACCAGCAGCTGCTGCGCGCGTCGATCGCCAGCCCCGGCCAGGACCATCGCCTCGGCGCCAACGAGGCGCCGCCGGCGATCATCTCGATCTTCCTCGGCTCAGAGCTCGAGGAGGTCTTCTCGGCGATCGCCGAAGGTAAGGCGACGGTCTCCAAGGCCGGCACGTTCCTCGGCCTCGGCACCCCCGTGCTGCCGCCGCTGCCGCTGCATTCCGGCGACCGCAACCGCACGAGCCCGTTCGCCTTCACCGGCAACAAGTTCGAATTCCGCGCGCTCGGCTCGAGCATGTCGCCCTCCTTCCCCAACACCGTCCTGAACACGATTGTCGCCGACTCCGTCGACACGCTCGCCGAGAAGCTCGAGGCGGCGCTCAAGGGCGGGGCGACCGTCGAGAAGGCGATCCTCAAGATCGTCTCCGACTCCTACAAGGCGCATCGGCGGATCGTCTTCAACGGCGACAACTACTCCGACGCTTGGCACGAGGAGGCGCAGCGCCGCGGACTCGCCAACCTTCGCTCGACGCCGGAGGCGCTGCCGTGGCTCGTCGAGAAGGAGACTGTCGGCCTCTTCAAGCGCTTCAAGGTGCTCACCAAACGCGAGCTCGAGGCGCGTTACGAGGTCTTCACCGAGCAGTACTCGACGAAGCTCAACATCGAGGCCGAGACCGCCGCGTCGATCGCCCGCACGCTGCTCCTGCCGGCCGCGGTGCGTCACCTGGCGGACCTGCGCGCGGCGGCTGTGGAGGCGCTGATCGCCGAGAGCGAGGATCTCGTTGACAAGTTCGTCGAGGCGATCCTGGCGCTCGAGAAGGTCAACGCCCAGCACCCCGACGTCGACGGCCTGCGCCATGCGCTCTACATGCGCGACGAGGTGGTGCCCGCGATGGATGGCGTGCGCGAGATCGCCGACCGCCTCGAGCGGATCGTCGCCGACGACCTGTGGCCGCTGCCGAAGTACGCGGAGATGCTCTTCATCAAGTAGGAGGTTCGCCAGGGTGCACCTGTGCCCCGAACGGGGTATGCACCGTCCCGACGGTCCACCAGCGTCCCCTCCCGTTAAGTGCACCGGCGCCTCAGGGGGTTCGAGGCGCCGGCGGAACTACTGGGAGGAGGTGCGGTGCGAACCGTTCGTCGCCCCAAGCAGTTTGCCCGAGCCGATTCGGATTTGTTGAAGAGTTAGCGAAGCTCGGCCGCAAGCAGCTCGAGCTTGCGCGCGCGTGGCATGCGCTTGATCCGCGCCTCGAGGCGGCGGGCCTCCGTCGCGCTCGCGGCGGGCAGCTTAGCGACCAGCTCGACCGGCAGGCGCGAGCGCGTGTAGCGGCTGCCGCGGCCCGCGCTGTGGCTTCTCAGACGGTGCTCGATGTCGACCGTCCAGCCGGTGTAGAGCGAGCCGTCGGCGCAGCGCAGGATGTAGACGAAGGCCACTACAGATGCTCGACGAGCGTCGCGCCGGCGCGCGCCTCGGGCACCTTCAGCGTGACCGGCGCGGCGTGCATCGCGCGCAACCTGACGTCGCGCCAGGAGAGGCCCTCGCGCAGCAGCGCCGGGATCCCCATCGCCACGGCCGTCGTAACCTCGACCGCCTGGACCACGATCCCGTAGGCGATCGCGTCGGCGACCGAGATGTGGAAGGCGCCGTGCAGCACGGCCACGCACGCGGCCTGGAAGACGCCGATGTTCGACGGCGCGGCCGGCAGCACCGCAGTCACGTTGACGGCGAACAGCACCCCGGCGGCCGCGGCCATGCCGGCGCGGTTGTCGAGCCCCAGCGCGATCAGCAGCGCGTAGCAGGAGGCGCACTGCAGAAACCATGCGCCGAGCTGGGCGCTCACGGCGATCGCGGCAAGACGCGGTTG
>DATGHN010000003.1:0-5955 GCA_035308005.1 Solirubrobacteraceae bacterium | reverse complement strand
GCCAAAGCCGATGCGGCGCGAGCTGCTCGTCGAGGTGCTGACGCGCTGGATCCCGGCCGAGGCGCCGGCGGCCGACGAGTCCGCGGCGGCGACGGCTGCACCCGGCGCATAGCCTCCGCGCACGCTGAGGCCTGCGCGGCTGTGTTACGCGTGCGAGGATGTCCCCCATGGACGTCCAGGAGGAGGCGCTCGGTCAAGGTCCCGCCGGATCCCCGCAGCCTCCCGAGCCGGGGCTGACGAGGGACGAGATGGTCGCCCGGGCGGTCGCGCTTCGCCCGGCGCTGGTCGCCGACCAGCAGGAGACCGAGCGGCGGACCTACTACTCGCACGAGATGCACGAGGCGTTCCGTGACGCGGGCTTCTACCACCTCTACGTGCCACGCCGCTACGGCGGCTACGAGTTCGACGTCCCGACCTATGCGAAGGTGATCAAGGAGATCTCGCGCGGCTGCGTGTCGACCGGCTGGTGCCTCGGGCTGGCGATGAATCACGCGCTCCAGGTCGCGTCGTGGTTCCCGATCGAGGCCCAGGATGAGATCTTCGCCGGCGGCGACTTCCGCTCGAGCTCGGTGGCGATGCCCGTCGGGCCGATCACGCCGGTTGAGGACGGCTGGCGGATCGACGGCCAGGTCGCGTTCGCCTCCGGCACGCCGCACTCGACCTTCTACATGGGCCAGGCCTTCCTCGCCGGGACCGAGAACACGCCGGAGCCCAAGGTCTACCTGTTCGTCGCGCCGCGCAGCGAGTGGGAGATGCTCGACGACTGGGGCGACATGCTCGGGCTGAAGGGCAGCGGCTCGCACAGCATCCGCTTCGACGGGACGCGCATCCCCTCAAGCTGGGCGCGCGAGGGCAGCATGATCGACGTCGACGTCGAGGGCGGCACGGAGGGCTCGCGCGTCCACGGCAACCCGATGTACTCGGGCCGCGGCATGACGATCTTCACGCTCTCTTTGGCGGCCGTCACGGTTGGCGCCGTCTACAACGCGCTCGACGAGTACGAGCATCTGCTGCGCACGAAGACGACGCCGCGGCCGCCGATCGGCCCGCGCCTGCACGACGCCGACTACCAGCGCTGGTACGGCCGGGCGCTGACGCACGCAAAGCTCCTCGAGGCGGTTCTCGACGACTGCGCCCGCCAGCACATGGAGCTCTGTCGTCGCAACGTCGAGGAGGGCCCGCCGTTCAGCTACGGCGACGACATGCTCCTGGCCGGCGTCCTGCGCGAGGTGATGATCCGCTGCTGGGAGGTCATCGACGCAGACCTCTGGCAGACGGTCGGAGCCTCGGTCGCCCGCGAGGGGCAGCGCATGGAGCGCATCTTCCGCGACATGGCGGTGGCGATCGCACACCGCAACCCACTGCTTCGCGACTGGGCCTACGGCGAGGTCGCGCGCGAGGCGCTGGGCTTGCCGCGCTCCTTCTAGCGGCCGTACCCTCAACCCAAGCTTGAGCCGCGCGCTATCCTTGATTGACGCTATTGCTGCGCGACCGCCCAAGCGGTTGAAGTGCGCGGCTCAGAAAGGGATCGCGTGATCCCCACCGCCGCCAACAGGATCCGCAGCTCCGCGCCCCGGAAGGCGACCCGCTCGTGAAAACCGCGCGTGAACGAGCCGAGGAGCGCCGCGACGAGAAGCTCGAGCTGATCCGCGAGCAGGTCGAGGCCGGATCGCTGGTGATCCGGACGATGACCGACGAGGAGCGCGAGCAGTACCCGCCGCGCGCCGTCGCGACGCGCCGCCGGCCCGCTTCAAGCTAGTTCAGGCGCTTTTCGCCGCCTGGCGGCGGCGACGCGAACGACGCGCGGCGTGGTTTGCCGGCCGAGCGCTTCGCTCGGGACGCCTGTGCGTGCGCTCCGTGGCGCCGGCAAGGCCGTGCTCGATGCCGAGCTCGCCGGCGAGGCGCGCGACGTCGGCGCGGTCCGGGCCGCCGACGAGCGTGATCGCCGTGCCCTGGCGGCCGGCGCGACCCGTCCGCCCGATCCGGTGGACGTAGGTGTCGTGGTCGGCGGGCAGGTCGAAGTTGATGACGTGCGAGATGCCCTGCACATCGAGACCGCGGGCGGCGACGTCGGTGGCGACGAGCGTGTCGACGCGCCCGGATTCGAAGCGTGCCAGCGCCTGTTCGCGCTGGAGCTGGGATTTGTTGCCGTGAATCGCGGCGGCGTCGACGCCCTGAGCGCCGAGCCGCTTGACGAGGCGGTCAGCTCCGCGCTTCGTCCGCACGAACACCAGCGCGAGCTCGCGCTCGCCGGCCAGCGCCGTGACCAGCGTGTCGACGCGGTTGTCGTCAGAGACTTCGACGAAGCGGTGCTCGATCTCGCTCGGCGAGCGGCGCTTGGTGCTGCCGTGCTCGCGCAGAACGGCCTTGGTCGTGTACGCCGCCGCGACCCTGCCGGCGACGCCGTCGAGCGTCGCCGAGAAGAACAGCGTCTGACGCGAGCGCGGCGTGCGGGCGACGATGCGGTCGACCGCCGGGCGAAAGCCCATGTCGAGCATGCGGTCGGCCTCGTCGAGGACGAGGATTCGAACGGCGTCGATCGACAGCGAGCGCCGCTGGAGCAGATCCTCGAGCCTGCCCGGCGTCGCGACGACGATGTGCGCGCGGGCCGCCTCGGCGGCCTGCTTGTGGAGGCCGACCCCTCCGTATACGGCGGCGACCCGCAACGCCTTCGCATGTGCGACGTCGCGAAGCTCCTGCGTGATCTGGGTCGCGAGCTCGCGGGTTGGCGCGAGCACGAGCGCGGACGGCCGCGGGTCGGTCGACTGCGTGCATTCGACGATCGGGATGCCAAAGGCAAGCGTCTTGCCCGACCCGGTCGGGGATTTGACGAGAACGTCGCGCCCGGCGAGAACGTCAGCGATGACGAGCTCCTGGACCGGGAACGAGTCGGTGATGCCGCGGCGGGCGAGGGCGTCGCAAACAGCGCGCGACACGCCGAGCTCGGCGAAGGACGGTGTAGACATCTGGGAACTCCTTTTGGGCGGCACGTGAGCCGCGTACGGTTCGGAGGCTGTTGCTGACCCGAACCGCGTTGCGCGGGACTCAAGCGAGCTGCCTCGCGGCCAAGTTGACTCGACCGCTGCGTTCAACTTAGCAGGGCGCCCGGTTCGGCCAGGCCGTGCAACGCACGTGGCGCGGTTTCCAATCGTCGCTCGGAAGCGGTTGCGGGGTGCTACCGTTTGCAGATCAGGTCGAGATCAAGTCTCGATGCACTAGTGCCAGCGCCCGTCGTTGCTACCGGCAATGTTCGCGTTCGCAGCACACCATGCCGGAGGCAGAACAATGGCTACAGGAACCGTGAAGTGGTTCAGCGACGACAAGGGCTTCGGGTTCATCACACCCGACGACCAGTCCAAGGATCTTTTCGTACATCACAGTGGTATCGCAGGAGACGGCTACCGCTCGCTGCCCGAGGGCGCGAAGGTCAGCTATGACGCTGAGGCCGGGGACAAGGGTCCCAAGGCCGTCAACGTCCAGGTCATCTAGCGCGCCCACCTGAGTCGCCGCCGCACGCGCGGCGGCGACCTCGGCGCGAGCTAAAACTGATGGCCCTCGATGGGACGCGCGACGACATGGTCGCGATCGAGCACCCGGGCGTCGGGCGCACCGCGAACGTAACCGTCACGCTCCTCCCGCCGCTGCTGCTCGGCTTCGCGATCTGGCGCGCCTGGGGCGGGGCCCTGCACTGGCAGGATCTCGTTGTCTTGGCGACCGGCTACGGGCTGACGGGCATGGGCGTCACGGTCGGCTTCCACCGGCTGTTCACGCATCGCAGCTTCAAGACACGCGTGGCGGTTCGCGCACTGCTTGCGATCCTCGGCTCGGCGGCCGCCGAGGGCCCGCTGATCGAGTGGGTGTCCACGCACCGGATGCACCACCGCTTCAGCGACCGTCCGGGCGATCCGCACAGCCCCCACGTCGACCGCGACTCGGGCTGGAGCGGCGCGCTGCGCGGACTGCTCCACGCGCACGTGGGCTGGATCATTCGCGCAACCGACCTCGCCTCGCCGCAGCGCTACGCCCCCGACCTGGTCGCCGACCGGCTGACCCGCTGGGTCGATCGCACGTTCGTGGTCTGGGTGCTCGCCGGACTGGCGGCGCCGTTCGGGCTCGGAGTCGCGCTGACGGGGACGCTCACCGGAGGCCTGACCGGCCTTCTGTGGGGAGGGGCGGTTCGCATCCTGCTCCTCCATCACGCGACCTTCTCGGTGAACTCGCTGTGCCACTTTTTCGGCCGCCGCTCCTACGACACCGGCGACCACTCGCGAAACCTGGCCTGGCTCGCGCTACCGACGTTCGGGGAGGCTTGGCACAACAACCACCACGCGTTCCCGACCTCCGCGCGCCACGGCCTCACCCGCTGGCAGCTCGATCCGAGCGCCTGGGTGATCGGCGGCCTCGAGCGCGTCGGCCTTGCCTGGGACGTCATCAACGTCACTCCGGCGCGGAGGCTCGCAAAGCTCGACGCCGCCGAGTCGACGTCGCCTTGACGCTCCCGATCCAGCGCGATTTGGTCCGCTTGCTGCCGGCGCCCGCCTGGCGCGGGGGGCCGAGCGAGCCGCTAGGATGGCTCGACGCGATTGGAAGCGTCTCGGCCGGAGCGGCTGAGCGCGCGGCCACGGAAGGGGATCAACAGATCCCGGCTGGACTCCTCGAGGCAGGCGCCGCACAGCAACCGCCGCGAGCGGCACGTCGGTTTAGCCTGCGATCGCGAGCGGGTCTTGCGCTCATCGCCACACTCGGCGCGGCGGGGGCGCTCATCTTCGTCCTGGTCGGCCGGCGCGGCCAGTTCAGCACCGCTGTCCTGACCGCCCCGATCTGGCTGCTCCTGATCGCCGCCGTGCTGCATCTCGCTTCGCTTGTGACGCGCAGCGAGGCTTGGAACTTCTGCATGCGCTCCGCCGGCGGCAGCACCCCGCGTCGCGTCGTCTTCCGAGCGGCGGGGTTGGGAGCGCTGGCGAGCGTGCTGAGCGCCCAGCTGGGGGTTGCGACGCGGATCGGCACGATCCGCCGCACCGCACCGAACACCACGCCCAAGGCTCCGGCGCTTGTCGCGGTCGAGGTTCCGATCGTGGCCGTCGAGGCGATGCTCGCCGCGCTGTTCACTTTCACCCTGATCGGCCCGCTGAACCTGCCCGCCTGGACACCGGTGCTGGTGATCGCGGCAATGATCGGCGTGCTGCTCTTACTGCGGCGCACCGCCCGCAGACGGCGCTCGGGGTTGTGGGGCGGGCTCGCCGCCGTGCGCGAGCTGCGCGGCCGCGGACGCCTGGTCGCGCTGATCGTGGCCGGGATCCTCGCTCAGATCGCGCGCAACTGGCTGGTTCTGCACGCGGTCGGCGTCGACACATCGCTGCTGAACGCGATCGCCGTGCTGATCGTCAGCGTGAGCCTGAGCCCGCTGCCGTTCGGCGCCGGTGTCGGCGCCACGGCGACGGTGCTGATCCTTGGATCGCACGGCTTGGCGGACACCGCCGCCGCCGGCGTCCTGCTGACCGTCACGGGCACCGTCGCGGCACTCTGCTACGCGGCCTGGGCCTGTGGCGACCATGCGTTTGCCGCGGTGCGTATGCGCCGCGCGGCGGCGGTGATCTGATCGCGGCCGTAACTCCTCCTCGCCGGCCGCGCGCGCCCCTTCTGCTCTCGAGGAGCCAACCCGGAGAGCTCACCTGACGGCTCGCCTGCGCGCGCCGGCACCAAACGATCGGAGAACAGCAATGGCCTCACGCGGCAAGAAGAAGACGACGATGGCGAAGCTCAATCGTGAAACCAAGCTCCGTGAGCGACGTCAGATCAAGGAGGCCCGGAAGGAGGCGCGCGAACGAGCGCGCCACGAGCCGCCCGTTGACGAGTTTGCGACCGAGGCTGGGGACGAAGCTCACGAGGAGGAGAACCAGGCGGAGAACGCGCCATCGGCCGACATCGTGTCGGCGGAGGCGTAGGTCGCGCGGG
>DATGHN010000002.1:0-12341 GCA_035308005.1 Solirubrobacteraceae bacterium | reverse complement strand
CGAGCACGAGGTCTCGCTCGCCTCCGGCGCGTCGGTCAGAGACGGCCTCGCCGCCGGAGGGCACGACGCGGTCTGGATCGAGATCGCGCGCGACGGCCGCTGGCTGCTCGACGGCGCCGAGGAACTCGCGCTTCACCCCGGCCGCGGCCTGCTCGACTGCGACGCCGCGTTTCCGGCGATGCACGGCCCCTACGGCGAGGACGGCGTCGTCCAGGGCCTGCTCGAGGCGCTCGACGTCCCCTACGCCGGCAGCGCCGTCGCCGCCTCGGCGCTGTGCATGGACAAGGTCCGCTTCAAGGCGCTGATGCGCGACGCGGGGATCGTGCAGGTCGCCCACCGCGGCGTCCGCCACAGCGACTGGCTCGAGCGTCGCGGCGAGGTTCTCGATGACCTCGCTCCGCTCGGGTGGCCGGTTTTCGTCAAGCCGGCTCGCCTCGGGTCATCGGTCGGGATCGGCAAGGCGCGCGACGGCGCGGAGCTCGCCGCCGCGCTCGAACTCGCGCTCGCCCACGATCCGCTGGCGATCGTCGAGGCCGCGAGCAGCGGTCTCGAGGTCGAGTGCTCGGTGCTCGGCGATGAGGACCCGCGGGTGTCGCTGCCGGGGCAGATCGTCCTGACCTCGGCCGAGTTCTACGACTACGGCGCCAAGTACGAGGACGGCGGCATGGAGCTCGTCGTCCCCGCGCCGATCGGTGCCGCCGCGACGGCGGAGGTCGCACGGATCGCGATCGAGGCGTTTGTGCTCGCCGGCTGCAGCGGCCTCGCGCGGGCCGACTTCTTTGTCGAGGACGGCAAACGCGTTGTGCTCAACGAGCTGAACACGATGCCCGGCTTCACCTCGACGAGCGTCTACGCGAAGCTCTGGGAGGCGGGCGGCTTGGCCTACCCGCAGCTGATCGAGCGCCTCTGCACGATCGCGATCGAGCGCCACGCCCGCGAGCGACGCTACCGAAACTGACCGCGCTCAGGCGCTCAGGCGGCGCAGGTGGAACTCGGCGATCTGGACGCTCTTGGGCGCGCCGCCGGGATCGGAGCCGAGGTCGGTGATCCAGAGCAGGTAGAAGCGGCGCTTGGCCACGTGGCTGAGGTGCACAGTGGTCGTCGCGGCCGCCACGTCGCTCGCGAGCAGTGTCCAGCCGAGCGTGCTCGGTGAGATGCCGGGCCGCGGCTGGTCGGTGTAGGTGATCCCGGGAACGCTGTTCACGCCCCAGATCTGGAAATGGAAGCCCGGCGTCGGCGTCGCGACGACGGCCTCGTTGGCCGCGACTCCCGGCTTGGCGTCGACGTACAGGCCGACACCGGTCTTGCCGAGCACGCCGCCGTCGTAGTTGGCGGTCGACCACGACGTCGCCCTGTTGCCGTCGATCGCATAGCCGACCGTCGGGGCGTTCTCGGGAGTCGTCCCGAACGGGTTGTACTGGACCGCCGCGCTCTGGTCGAGTGGCACGTCGACCTCGCGCCCGGTGCTGCCGAGCCCCGCCGGGGCGCCCACGCCGCGATGCGTGCTGGCGATCACAAACGCGACGATCGCCGCGATCGCGCCGATCCCGAGCACGGCGGCGAGCGTCAGCCAGACGGGGTGTCGGACGCGCAGCGGCACGCGCTGGGCGGCCTTCGGGGGGAGGCTGCGAAGCACCGCGGTCGCCTCCTTCCCGGCGTCGCCGGTCCGCGCCGTCTCGATCGCCATCGCCTCCTCGAGGTCGGCGATCATCTCGCTCGCGCTGGCGTAGCGGCGCGCGAGGTGCTTGGCGGTCGCGCGCTCGACGCAGGCCGCCAGCGCCGCAGACACGCCCGGGCGGCGCTGCTGGATGTCGGGCATCTCCTCGCGCACGTGCATCGTCGCCACCGCGATGTGCGTCGAGCCGCTGAAGGGAACCGCGCCGGTCAGTGACTCATAGAGCACGACGCCGAGTGAGTAGACGTCGGACTGACCGGTGACGGAGTGCCCGAGCGCCTGCTCGGGGGAGACGTAGTCGGTCGTCCCGAGCACATGCCCGCCGACCGTCAGCGCGTCCTCGCCGCCGCTCCGCGCGATCCCAAAGTCGGTGATCTTCGCGCCGCCCTCGGTGTCGAGCAGGATGTTCTGGGGTTTGACGTCACGATGGACGATCCCGCGCGCGTGCGCCGCCTCGAGCCCGCGCGCGATCTCGATCGCAAACGCCAGGGCTTCGGTGACCGTCAGCCGCCCGACGCGCTGGATGCGCGCTTTGAGCGTCTCGCCGTCGACGAACTCGAGCACGATGAACGGCATCCCCTCGTGCTCGCCGGAGTCGAGCACGGTGACGATGTGGGGGTGCTGGAGCTTGGCGACGGCGCGCGCCTCGCGGCGGAAGCGCTCGATGTGAGCGGCTTCGCCGCCGATCGGTGAGGCGAGCATCTTGATCGCCACACGCCGCTCGAGCACCTCGTCGAGCGCCACCCAGACACGGGCCGTGGCGCCCGCGCCGATCTGGCGCTCAAGCCGGTAGCGCCCGCCGACCAGCGTCTGAGGAACGGTGGTCATCGGCCTATTGTGAGCACTCGCGACGGCGAGCGGCGAGGGACCTCCGTGTCCGGGGCATCCGCGATCTCGGTCCTGGCCGGGCCGGCGTCTCCTGGCGGGCCGCTAGAGAGTTACCCCGAGGCCGGGGAGGGAGACGACGCCCGCGGAGTCGGTGACGCGCCCGATCGCCCGCGTTCCCGGGTGATGCTCCGCGAGCAGCGCGACGGCTGCGCCGGCGTCACCGGCGCCGACCGCGGCGACGAAGCCGCAGCCCATGTTGAAGACCTGGTAGGCCTGCGCGGCGCCGATCGCGCCGGCCTCGCACAGCCATGTACAGATCGCCGGCGCCTCGAGCGGCTCATCGATCTCGAAGCCGACGCGCTCGTTCAGCCGCTTGAGGTTGAGAACGCCGTCGCCGGTGATGTGAGCAAGGCCGTGGACTTCGATCGCTCGCGTCAGCGCGACGATCGCGCGAACGTAGATCGCCGTCGGCTGCAGCAGCGCCTCGCCGACGGTCGCGCCGGCGAGCTCCTCGTCGAGGCGGCCCTCGCTGAGCGCTCGCGCGAGCGTGTAGCCATTCGAGTGAAGGCCACTCGAGGGCAGCCCGATCAGGACGTCGCCGGGCCGGCAGCGTTCTCCGGTCACGATCTTCTCGAGCGCGACGGTGCCGATCGCCGTTCCCGACAGCTCGAAACCGCCCGGCGATGGATGGCCACGGATCGCCTCGGGCAGGACCGCGAGCTCGCCGCCGGGGATCTCGACGCCGGCCAGCTCGGCGCCGTGCTTGAGCCCGACCGCGATCGAGCGAAGCGCGTCCTCGTCGACGGCCTCGACGGCGATGTAGTCGACCATCGCAACCGGTTCGGCGCCGACGCAGACGATGTCGTTGACGTTCATCGCGACGCAGTCGACGCCGACCGTCTCGAGGCGTCCGAGCTGCTCGGCGAGGATCAGCTTGGAGCCGACGCCGTCGGTGCAGAGCGCGACCCCGAGCCCCGGCGCCACCTCGATCACGGCGGCGTAGTGGCCGCCGGGCAGCACCGAGCGCGACGGGCGGCCGGTGTCGATCGTGCGCAGCACATCGACGAGCGCGCCGACTCCCGCTCCGGCCTGTGTGGTGTCAACGCCGGCGGCGGCGTAGGCGTCGATCATCGCTCCCCATTGTGGCGCAGCCGACGGACCACCGCCGCTGCAACCGCCGTGCGGTAGGCGGCGTAGGGGAGAAGCGAGCCGCCCCTATCGCCGCGCCGCGCGAGCACCGCCCCGGTCACCATCCCGGACGCAAGCGCCGCGGCGGCGCCCGCCGCGAACGCCGGCCATTCGGAGCGCTCGCCGCGGCGAAGCTCGCGAGACTTCAGCGCCAGCGCGCCGACCGTGACCGGCAGTCCGGCGTCGCGCGAAAGCGCCTCCGCCTCGCGCGGCGCGAACCCCCGCAGGCGCGCGGCGGCCCGCGACGCGCCGCTTCGCGAGACGCCGGGGGCAAGCGCGAGCGCCTGAGCGACGCCGAGCGCCAGCCCGTCGCGCGCCCGCGCTTCGCCGCGACGTCGTCCACCGCGCCTCGACTCGGAGGCGGCCATCGCGACCGAGCCCGCGAGCAGGCCGGCGGCGATTCCCCCGGGCGTGCCAAGACGACGCTCGATCGGGCGCTGGCCGAGCGCCCCGGCGATCGCCGGCGGGACGCACGCCAGCGCGACCACCGCTGGCGGACTATGGCCATGGCGGCGCGCGACGAGCAGCGCCGCGGCGACCGCGCCGCCGTGTAGCGCGACCTCGAAACGCTTCCTCGCGGCCGCGTCGATCTCCTCGTGTCGCCAGTCGCAGAACCACGCGACGAGGATCGTGTGCCCGGAGGAGGAGACCGGCAGAAGCTCCGCCGGCCCGTGCAGCAGGCCGAGCGCGACCGCCTGCGCGACGGTCACCCGAGGCGGCGCGTCAGGTTGCGCCGCGCCTCCTCTGCCTGCGTCGCCAGAGGACCCAGGCGATCACCGCGACGATGATCACGACCGCGGCGATGTCGATGTAGTGAAGGTTCTTCTCGACCGAGTGGTAGTGGGAGCCGATCGCACGCCCGAGGATCCCCCAGAAGGCGATCCAGGGGATCCCGCCCAGCGCGCTGAGGGCGAGGAAGCGCGGGAACGGCATCTCGGCGACTCCCGCGGGGAAGGACATGTAGGCGCGGACCAGCGGCAGGATGCGGCAGATCGGGATCGCCTTGTCGCCGTGGCGGCGAAACCACCGTTCGGCGGTCGCGAGGCGTTCCGGGGTGATGTGGACCTTGGCCCCGTGCTTCTCGATCAGCTCGATTCGCCCGAAGTAGCCGATCGCGTAGGCGATCGATGCTCCGACCAGGTCGCCGGCGACGCCGATCAGGATGATCAAGAACAGTGTGAAGTGCCCGCGGTAGACGTCGAAGCCGGCGAACAGCATCACCGCCTCCGAGGAGACCGGGATGCCGGCCGAGCCCATCACCAGCAGGATGAAGATTCCCGGATAGCCGAGATCGTTGATGATCGACGTCGCAACGTTGACCAACGCGCTGGTGACCGAGGCGATCTCGTACACGGACGCAGAAGGGTAGCGTTGGGCGCCGCCATGCGAGTCTGGGTCGATCTGACGAACAGCCCGCACCCGCTCGTGCTGCGCCCCGTGATCGAGCGTCTGCGCGCGGCAGGACACGAAGTCGAGATCACCGCGCGGGACTTCGCGCAGACCGTGGAGCTCGCGCGGCGTCTGGGGCTCGAGCCGACGGTCATCGGCCGACATCGCGGCGCGGCGCGCGGCGCCAAGGCGCTCGGCCTCGCCTCGCGCTCGGTCGCGCTCGCCCGCTGGGCGCGGCGCAGGCGCTTCGACCTCGCCCTCGGTCACGGCTCAAACGACGTCAGCGTCGCCGCCCTGGCGCTGCGGATCCCCTCGGCGACGATGTTCGACTACGAGTGGGCGGCGATCCAGCACCACGTCAACTGCCGCCTCGCGCGCGCGGTCGTGGTTCCCGACGCGATCCCCGCGCAGCGGCTCAACCGCTACGGCGCGCGCGGCAAGGTCCGCGCCTACGAGGGCCTCAAGGAGGAGTACTACCTGGCCGACTTCGAGCCGGATGCGCGCGTGATTGCCGATCTGGGGCTCGACTCCGCGCGTCCGATCGCGGTCGTGCGGACGGCGCCCGAGGTCTCGCTCTACCACCGATTCCGAAACGAGCTGTTCGCCGGCGTCCTCGAGCGACTGCGCGGCGAGCAGGTCGTCGTGCTCCCGCGCACCGACGTCCAGCGCGCGGAGCTCGCCGCGTCGGGCGGCTTCATCGTTCCCGAGCGCGCGATCGACGCGCAGTCGCTGATCGCGCTGGCCGATCTCGTGATCAGCGCCGGGGGGACGATGAACCGCGAGGCCGTGGCGCTCGGAACGCCGGTCTGGTCGACATTCGAAGGGAGGCTCGGGGCGGTCGATGAGCAGCTCATCGCGCAGGGGCGCCTGAGCCTCCTAAAGCGGCCCGATCAGATCGATTTACGCAAGCGCGAGGCGGGTGCGACGGAGCGCACCCGCCGCGACCCCGGGGTCCTTGTGGCGCTGCTTCTTACCGCCGCACAGGCCCTACAATCGCTTTGATGCGCCGAACGTTTCGCTCGGCGGCCTTCCCGCTGCACCGACATTCACTGCCGCAGCTCGTGGTCGACGCCGGGTTGGTCGCCCTCGCGTACTTCCTCGCCTTCTGGCTGCGCTTCGACGGCAACCTCTCAGGCCACGGGCACTACGAGCAGCTGCTCGACGACACGATTTGGTGGGTCGTGGCGGGCACCGTGCTGATCCTCGCTCTGTCGCGTGTCTACCAGCGCCGCTGGCGCTACTTCTCCCAGCGCGACGTCTGGCACTTACTGCGCGCCGTCGTCGTCTACGCGATCGCGGTCGTGGCGATAATCGCTATCGCCCACCCGATCCAATATTGGGTATATCCCCACTACAGGACCCCGCACGGGGTTGTGTCGGGGGCGCCCTTCACCGTCGCGGTCGGACTCCCGGCGAGCGTGGCGGTCCTGTTCCCGGCCCTCGCGCTCGCGCTGTTGGTGGCAGCACGGCTCTCGGCGCGGACGATCAACGAGCGCAAGCTGCCCAGGCTTCGCGGGCGCCCAGAAGGCCGCACCGTCCTGATCGTCGGCGCCGGGGCGGGCGGACGCCTGGTCTGCGAGGAGCTCGGTCGCAACGCCGACCTCGGCCTCAGCCCGATCGGCTTCGTCGACGACGATCCGCTCAAGCAGCGCCTGCGCTTCGCCGGCGTACGCGTGCGCGGGACGACCCTCGACCTGGCGCACATCCTCGACGACGCGGCCCCCGACGAGGTGATCATCGCGATCCCATCCGCGCCCGGCCAGCTGCGGATGCGCGTCGTCACCGCCTGCCGCGACCGCGGCATCCCGGTCCGCACACTCCCGACCGTCTTCGAGCTTCTGGCGGGCTCCGTCAACGTCGCGCGCTCGGTGCGCGAGGTGCGCGTCGAGGACGTACTCGGCCGCGAGCCGGTGAACATGCGCCCCGAGGAGGCAGGGCGCTATCTGCAAGGAGCGGTCGTTGCCGTCACCGGCGCCGGCGGTTCGGTCGGCTCGGAGCTGTGCCGTCAGCTCGTCCGCTCGGCGCCCGCCATGCTGGTCCTGATCGACCACGCCGAGGACAACCTGTTCGGGATCATGCGCGAGCTCGAGGAGGATCGCCACGTCCCGCGTTCGATGCTCGTCCCGGTGCTCGCCGACTGCAAGGAGGAGGAGCGGATGCGCGAGGTGCTCGACGAGCACCTCCCGGCGATCGTCTTCCACGCCGCCGCCTACAAGCACGTCGGCTTGATGGAGAGCAACCCGGTCGAGGCGATCCGCAACAACGCGATCGGCACGCGCGTCGTCGCAAAGGTCGCCGGCGAGCTGGGACTGGGCGGCTTCGTGCTTGTCTCGACCGACAAGGCGGTCATGCCGGCGACGGTGATGGGCGCCTCGAAGGCGCTCGCGGAATGCGCGATCGACGCCGCGCAGCGACGGTTTCCCGCGACTCGCTACATGGCTGTGCGTTTCGGGAATGTGCTCGGCTCGTCCGGCAGCGTGATGCCGATCTTCCGCCGCCAGATCGCCGCCGGGGGGCCCGTGACCGTCACCCACCCCGACATGACGCGCTACTTCATGACGATCCCCGAGGCCGTCGCGCTCGTGATCCGGGCGGGAGAGATCGGCAAGGGGGGCGAGATGTTCGTTCTCGACATGGGCGAGCCGGTGTCGATCATGGAGCTCGCGCGCAACATGATCGAGCTGTCGGGGCTGGAGCCCGGCCGCGACATCCCGATCGAGGTGATCGGCGCGCGCCCGGGCGAGAAGATCCACGAGGAGCTCTTCAATCCGTTCGAGCACCCGACTCCGACTGGAACGGACAAGATCTGGCTTGCGCAGCGCGACGCGATGGACATCGAGCGGGTCGAGTCGATCTTCGACGAGATCCTCCTGCTCGTCCTCGAGGGCGACGCGACCGGCCTCGCCGAGAAGGTCGCGCAGCTGACCGAACTGCGCGTCAACGCCCCCGTCGTCGCCGAGTCCTCATAGACTGGCCCGCCTGATGGTCCTGGCTCTTTCCCTGTCGAGCGACGTCAAGTCAATCGGCGCCTACGCCGGGTTCGCGGCGATCATCGGCCTCGCCCTGCTCGTGATCCTCTATTTCGCGCAGGCGCGGGAGACACGCCGCCTCACAGACGCGCTCGAGGAGCTCGAGGCGCGCCTGCGTCGCATTCCGCCGCCGACCGTCGCGACGATGCCGCGGCCTGTCGCCGCCGTCGGAGCGGCAACGCCGGTCGCCCAGTCGCGTCCCGTCGCTGTGCCGGCAGCCGCCGTGCCGGCGACTCCGCAAACCGCCGTCCCGGCTGCGCCGCCAACGGCGACGGTGGCCGTGCCTGGAGCACGGCGCGTCGCGGTGACACCGGCGGCTACGGTCGTCGCGGTGCCGGACCCGACAGAGGCAGAGGCCGGGGACGCGGTGACCGATGTCCGCCCGGCGCAAACCGAGGCGGCGACGCCCCCGCCCAGCGCCCCCGTCGAGTCCGCAGAGGACGACGCGACGCCTGCCGACCCGCCGCCGACTCCGGAGCCGTCGTCAGAGCCGGCCGCACCAGCCCCGCCGCCTTCGATCCTGCCCGCCGCGACAGCCGCCGGCGCCGCCGCCGCAGCGGCCAAGCCCGACACGCCGGACGACGACGAGCCCGAGGCGACGACGACCGTTCGCCCTGCGGCGATGCCGCTCGTCGCTCGCCCCGCAGCGACGGCCGAGGCGCCGTCGGAAGCACCCGCGACGCAAGGCAACGCAGCGCCGACGGCGGCGCTCGCCGATCCGCCGCCGCCGCGCTACCCGCCCGCGCCGGGCGAACGCGCCGCGCCCGTCGGTGCGACAGCGCGGATCAGCGGTCGCGGTGAGGGAGCCACGGCGACGCTCCGCCGCGAACGACGCGCCGACGCCGAGCAGGCGGAGGACGGGGAGGGCCACCACCACCTGGGCTCGCGGGGGACGCTACGGCTGCTCGCGGTGGCGATCGTCCTCGTCGGCGTGCTGATCTTCGTGGCCAACGAGCTGTTGTCGGGCGGCAGCCCATCACATTCGCCGCCGAACGCGCCGCAGACCAGCACTGGGCCTGCTCCGGCGACGATCACCGTCGCCGTTCTCAATGGAACGTCATCCTCGGGCCTCGCGTCGCGCGTGTCTACGACGCTCGTCAACGATGGCTTCAAGCCGGGCGCGATCAACAACGCTCCGTCGCACAATCTCGCGAGCACGACGGTCCAATACATCCACAGCAGCGACATCGCCGCCGCGAACGAGGTCGCCCATGATCTCCAGCTGACGACCACTCAGGTCATACGTGCCGACGCCGCGACGATCGCCGCGGCGACGATCGCCGGCCGCGTTCCCCAGGTCATCGCGGTGATCGGCACCAACTACGCGCAGTGACCCGCGCCGCGGCGTGCGCGCCGTAGCGCTCTCACGGATCGCTTTCGCAGCGCTGATCGCGGCGAGCATTGGTGCGCTCTTCTACGCGCAGGCGCTGAAGCGCAGATCGCTGCTCCTGAAACCAGGACCGGGCACCGTCACGTTTGCTCCTTCTGGCGACGGCATCCGCCATGACCGCCACGCGCACTTCAAGCTGAAGCTGACGCTCGGCCGCGGGGCGGTCGTCACCGTGCTCACGACCAGCGACCGTCCGGTCGCGGTGATGGCGCGACTGCCCGGGCTGCGGGAATACCGCACGAAGCGCGTGCAGTGGGACGGGCGCACCTCCTCCGGAGCGCTGGCGCCGCCGGGCTATTACCTGATAGAGATCCATCTCCTTTACTACGGGCAGACGTTCATCGCGCCCGGCTTCCGTCTTCACCTGCTCGGCGGGACGCGATGACCCTCGGCCACGCGCTCTCGCACGCCGGTCTCGTGGCGGACGCGCTGGCGGCCGCCGGAGCACTCTGCCTAGGGGGCCGAGCGCGCCGCCTCGCCGTCGCCGCCGCGCTCGTGCTGACGCCGCTGCTGCTCGGTGGGGCGCTTTGGAAGTCCCACCAGGTGCTCCACCTCCGCCACCACACGGCGCTTGCGGCAGGCGGGATCGTCGCCGCGCTTGCCGTCGTCGCGGTGCTGGCGTGGATCTTTCGCCGACGCCCGGCGCTGCTCGCGCTCGCCGCCGTCGTCGCGCTGCCGTTTCGCTTCTCGCTGCTTTCGGGCGGCACCGGCGGCGTTCTGCTCGTTCTCTACGCGGTAATCGGCGGCGGCGCGCTCGCGCTCGCGATCTGGGGTGAGGCCGAGAAGCGCCCGGCGGCGGGCGCGCTCGAGTGGGCGCTCGGCGGCTACGTCGTGCTCTACGCGATCGAGGCTCTCTACACACCCGACCTGGCAAAGGCCGTGCAGCAACTCGGCTTCTTCTACGTGCCCTTCGCGCTGCTCTTCGTGCTCCTGCGCGGTGTGCGCTGGGAGCGCTCGCTGCTGCGGCGCTGCGCAGTCGCGGCGGTCGCGCTCGCGGCGCTGTTTGCGGCAGTCGGGATCGTCGAGCACCTCTCGCGCCGGCTCCTCTTCCACGTCGCGCTCAACTCGGCCCAGCGCTACTTCCGCGTCAACTCGCTCTTCTACGACCCCAACATCTACGGGCGCTACCTCGCGCTGGCGATGGTCCTCGTCGCGGCGTGGATGCTCTGGCAGCGCGGTCGCCGCGAGGTCGCCGTTGCGGCCGGCTTGCTGGCCTTTCTGTGGCTCGGCCTGCTGTGGTCGATTTCGCAGTCGAGCCTGGTCGCGCTCCTCGCGGGCCTTGCCGTGCTCGCCGTGCTGCGCCTCCCATGGCGGGTGGCGGCCGGCGGCGTCGTTATCGCCGCGGCGGCGTTCGCCGTGATCGCGGCGGTCGATTCGAACCATCTGCATCTGAATCTGTCCGACAACTCGACGAGCGGCCGCGCGTCGCTCGTGCGCCAGGGGCTCGACCTGTTCGGGGACCGCGCGCTGCAGGGGTTCGGCTCGGGGTCGTTCTCCTGCGAGTACCTGCGCCACACCTCATCGCCGGGTGTGGTCTGCGGCGCCCCGGCGATCCCCGGAGTCACCTCCGACTCGCACACCGCCCCGGTCACCGTCGCCGCCGAGCAGGGCGTCCTCGGCCTGCTCGCCTACCTCGCGGTGCTGATCGCCGCCGGGCTGGCGCTAGCGCGCGGACGCCTGCGCGACGACGTGGTTCGCACGGCGATCCTCGCCGCCTTCACAGCGCTCGTCGTTCACTCGTTCTTCTACGCCGACTTCCTCGAGGATCCGATCACCTGGACGCTGCTCGCCGTGGGGGCGGCGTGTTCGGTTATCTGAAGCGCCTCGCACGCGCCGGCCTCGCCTACCAGATCGGCGACCTGCTGGCCAAGGGAGTGGCGGTTTTCACGCTCCCGCTCTACACGCGTTACGTGAGCAAGTCCGGCTACGGCTACGTCGAGACGCTGTTCGTCGCTGTGATCCTCCTGTCGATCCTGCTGCGCCTCGGGGTCGGCGAGGCCTTCATCCGCTTCTACTACGACGACGAGGACCGCGACCGGCGCGACCGGATCGCCGCGGTCACGGTCGGCGTGGCGTTTCTGACGACGACGCTCGCGGCGCTCCTCGGCGTGATCTTCGCCGGCCCGCTGTCGAAGGATCTGCTCGGGATCCACGACGCGGTGCTTTTCGACCTCGCGATGCTCGGGGTGTGGTCGTTCACGAACCTCGAGATCGCCCAGGCGCTGCTGCGCGCCGACGAACGGACCGGCACCTACATGCGCGCCTCGCTTGTCAACGTGGCGATCACTATCGCCGCGACGATCTTCCTCGTCGTCGGCGAGCACGACGGCGCGCGCGGCCTGCTCGCCGGCAATTTCGGCGCCTCCGCCGTCGTCCTGGTTGGCCTGTGGTGGGTCGAGCGTCGCCGGCTTCTGGCGCCGTTTCGCTCCGGCGCGCGGACCCCGGCGCTGCGCCTGCGCGCGATGCTCGCCTTCGGGCTCCCGACGGTGCCGGCCGACGCGAGCGTCTATGCGCTCCAGGTCGTCGACCGCTGGTATCTGCTGCGAGCGCAGTCGGCGGCCGCCGCCGGCCTCTACTCGCTGGCCGCCAAGCTCGCGACGGTCGTCTTCGTCGCGGTGCGCGGCTTTCAGTACGCGTGGCCGCCGCTGGCCTACTCGATCGAGGATGACGCGATCGCGGCGCGGCTCTATTCGCTCGTCACGACCTACTACGTGCTGGCGACCGGCCTCGTCGTCGCCGGTGTCGCGCTGCTCGGACGCTGGGCCGTGCGGCTCCTGCTCTACAAGGACTTCGGCGCCCACGACGCGCTGCCCTGGCTCGCGCTCGGCTGGGCGATGTATGG
>DATGHN010000001.1:0-4684 GCA_035308005.1 Solirubrobacteraceae bacterium | reverse complement strand
AGCTCGAAGTGCTGGCTCGTCAAAGGAACCCGGAGGGCGAGGAGGTGAGGCGGGTGCAGCGCCTGGTGCAGGCGGAGGTTGTCCGGATGACGCGCCTTACGGAGGATCTGCTGCTGTTGGCCCACACCGACGAGTCGCGGTTCACCCGGCGCGAGCCGATCGAGCTCGACGGCTTTCTCGTCGAGCTGCTCGCCACCGCCGAGCCGACGACGGATCGCCGTTTGAGCGTTGACGTGCACGCTCCGGGCATCGTCAACGCCGATCGCGATCGCCTCGCGCAGGCGTTGCGCAACTTGTTGCGCAACGCGGTCGAGCACACCCAACCGGGCGGAGCGGTCGAGCTGGGCGCCGAGGAGGTCGCAGGCGGGCGCGTCCAGATTTGGGTCGACGACGACGGCCCCGGCATCCCGCCGGCTGACCGTGACCGCGTCTTTGACCGCTTCTACCGTGCCGACGCGGCCCGTGCGCGCACGGCGGGCGGAACCGGACTCGGCCTGGCGATCGTGAGTGCGATCGTGACCGCACATGGCGGTCGCGTCTGGGCCACCGAGGCGCCGCTCGGCGGAGCACGCGTCGTGATCGAGCTCCCGGGCCTCCGCCACCCCCGGCTTTGACGGCTCGGGCGGTCGCTGGCCGTCAGCCGTCTTCGAGGAGGAGCGCGAGCGTGGGGCAGGCGTTGGCGGCGCGGCGCGCGAGCGCTTCTAGCTCGGGGGGTACCTCGCCGTCGGTGATGATCGGGTAGCCCCATTCGTCAAGGCGGATTCGCTCGGGGAGGATTTCGGCGCAGAGGCCGTGGCCGAGGCACTCGATCGGGTTGACGCGGATTTTCATGCTCGCGCCGCCGTGCTCGGGACCGCGAGCAGCGGCTCGGTGGCGCAGCGCTCGCAAGGGCCGTGGCGGGCGTGGTCGTCGAAGTCGGGGGCGAACACGCGCAGCGCGCTGGAGACGAAGTTGACGAGGCCGTTGGGGTGGTGGCATGCGCCGCGCCCGGGGAGTTCTTCGTTCCAGCGTTGCAGGTCGGCGAAGGCGCTGCGTGTGGGCTTGCCCTGTGCGATCCCGTGTAGCGTGCGCGCGATCGCCGCGGTGCCGTGGACGCACGGTCCGCACTGACGAGCGGTTTCGGTCGCGAGGTAGATCGCCACGCGGACGCTTTCGGCCACGGCGCAGGATTGGGCCGGCAACGCGACGACGATCCCGCAGCCAAGTGATGCGCCGTGCTCGGCGAGTCCTTCGTTGGAGAGCTCGACGCGGTCGATTGCCGCCGGTGGCAGCCACGATCCGAAGTAGCCGCCGATGAGCAGCCCGGCCGCCTCGCCGCGCAGGCCGCCGGCCGCGGCGACGATCGCGGACAGGCGTGTGCCGCGCTCGATCTCGTACACGCCGGGATGGCCGACCGTGCCCAGCAGCGTGACGAGCGTCGAACCGGGCTCGGCGCGGGTGCCGGCGCCGCGGAACCAGTCGGGGCCGTGGCGCGCGATCAGCGCGAGGTGTGCGAGCGTTTCGACGTTCTGGATCAGGGTTGGGCGCCGGCGTACGCCGCGGTCGGTTGGGCGCGGCGGGATGAAGGTGGGGTGGGGCGGGCCGCCGTTGATCTGGGAGACGAGCGCGGTCTCCTGTCCGGTCAGGAATCGCTCGGCGGCGGTGAAGAGCTCGAAGCGGACGCCGTCGATGCGCGCCGCGCGTCGCTCGGCGAGCGCGTGCTTGAGGCTGTTGCGCGCCATCGGGTTGGAGCTCTCGTAGGCGAGGATCACCTCGTCGGCGCCGACGGCGCGCGCCGCGAGTTCGGCGCCGTCGAGCACGAGATGGGGGAGCTCGCGCAGCAGCAGCGCGTCCTTCGCGCTGAGCGGCTCGCTCTCACAGCCGTTGGCGACGACGATCGCCCGGCCGCGCGCTCCGGCGACCGCTCTCATCTTCAGCCCTGTCGGGAAGGCGCCGCCGCCGCGGCCGCGCAGGCCCGAGCGCTCGACGGCGTCCACCAGCGCCGTGGGCGAGAGCGACCGCGGCGAGGGGACCGGCCCGTGCACCTCGAGATGGCGCTCCAGCGACGCCATTTCGCGGTCTGCACACCCCACGAGCAGGCGCGGGAGCGCCACATCTGCTCCGATCGCGCTCACTGGACCGGGTTGACCTGGAGTGTGCCGGTCGCGGTGCCGCCCGCGGTGTTGAGCTCGAGGGCGACGACCAGCGTCAGGGTGTGCCCGTCGGCCGAGGTGACACGGGCGCCGATCTGCGTCCCGGCGAGCGCGGTGACGGCGCCGCTGAAGAGCGCGGGGCTCGACGAGGTGCCGATCGAGACGCTGCTCGCGGTCATCTGCACGCCACCGCCGGCGACCGGCGTGCCGTCGATGCGCACGTGAAGGATCCCCAGGCTCGGGTTCGCGACCGCGAGCGCGATGTCGACGCTGACGAGCCCGCTGGTGGTCTGCTGCTGCGCGACGGTGCCGGTCACGTGAGCCGCGAACGCGGCGATCTGGGTCGACGGTGTGGTGCTGGCGCCGCTGTTGGCGACCGTCGTGGTCGCGCTGACGCGCTGCAGGTCGCGCGCCGGCGTGCCCGCACGCGCCGCCCAGTCCTTGCCCAGCGGCCCGCCCGGCAGCCACGCGACGAAGATCACCGGGAGCGCGATCGACGCGACCAGCGCGCCCGCCCGCACCCGCCGCTGCCCCGGCCAGCCCAACCCGATCCGCGCCCACACCGCGAGCACCACGGCGGCGACGCATGTCGCGGTGAGCGCGAGCAGCCAGACCTGCTTGACGTCGCTGCCGGTGCCGACGGTGTGGACGATCGCCACGGGCCAGCACACGTAGGCGAGCCAATGCGTGGCGCGCCACGCGCCATGGCCGAGGCGGCGGCGGACCACGCTCGTGAGCGCCACCGCGATGAACAGGTCAGAGGCGAGCGCGCCGAGGCCGAGCCAGATCGGGCGGTAGCTCCCGGTGAACGGGATCACCGCATCGATCAGCTTGATCCCCGCGAACGGGTCCAGCAGCGAGGTCACGATATGGACGAGCAGCAGCGCGAGCGCGAGCAGCGAGACGTTCCTGTGCAGCGCCTCGACGACGAACCGCGGCCACCCGGGACGCTGAACACGCCCGATGTTCGCGACGCCGAGAGCGACGCTGACCGTGAGCAGCACCAGCGCCACCGCGCCGGTCGAGCGCGTGAGATACCAGAGGGCGCTCGGCCCCACGTTCGCGAGCACCATCAGGCCGCGGCGCGCTCCTCGACGGGCCAGCCACCGGTCACGGTCACCGCTCCGCCGACGGCGACCAGGCGCGCCGGAAGCCCGGCGCCCTCGAGCCATACGGGTGCGCCGGCGCCGCGGATGATCGCGGTGGTGCTCGCGATGTTCGCGTCGACGCAGCAGGCAGCGGCCACGCTGACCGTGCGCCAATGCTCACGCACCGGAGCGCCCGTCGCCGGGTCCAGGATGTGATGGACGTTCCCGGCGCCTCGCGCCCAACGCCGCCGCGTCGTGCTCGAGGTCGCCAGGCCACCGCAGCGCAGCGCGATCGTCTGGCCCGCCGCGCCCGGCCCGGCCGCGTGATCGTCAGTGACGCGCACCGGCCACCCCTCCGCCGGCGCCAAGCCCGCGGTCGCGATATCCCCGCCGAGACTCACGAGCACCCCGCCGCCGCCGATCCGCATGCTCGCGAGCGCGGCCGCCCGGTCCGCGGCGAGCGCCTTCGCGGTCGCGCCGAAGTCGAGCTCGACGCCCGCGGGCACGCGGACGGTGCGCCGCGCATCGTCGAGCTCGACGCAGCGCCACCCCGCCGCGCCCGCGAAGCGCACCGCGGCGCCCGGCCGCAGCAGTGCGAAGTCACGGTCATACCCGGCGATCCGCAGCGACGCGCCGACCGTCGGATCGAGATCGCCGCCCGTGATCTGCGCGGCACGCAGAGCGCAGCGCGCGGCGCGCACGAATACCTCGCTGACAGCCACCCGCGCTCCGCCTGCGCCATTCACACGCGAGATCTCCGAATCCTCGCGAAAACGGCTCGCCGCCCGGTCGATCTCCTCGATCACCCCCTGCACGCCCGCGCACGCGCCGGCAAGCTCCGCAGCATCCAAGACCACGACGGTAGCGCTCGTACCAAGAGCGAGCCAGGTCCTTGACGCCGTCATGATCCGCCCGACACCACGACCGGCTGGACCGGCGTCGGAGCCGGCGCCTGCGCCGGCGCACTCAGACCCGACGAGCTCGAGGACTGCGTCCCGGTCGAGGACTGCTGGGCAGAACTCGACGGCTGCTGCGCCGAAACCGTGCCCGACGAGCCCGTCACGATCGTATGCCCATGAAACGCGTTCGCCGCAGTCACGGCAAGACCGCCGCACAGCGCGACAGCGCCGACGATGACACGCCGCGTAACGCGCGAGATACGACGAAGGCCAGCATCGCGCGCCATCACCGCACGCCGTCCAGCGACCTCCGCCGCCTCACCCGACAGCCAGCGCGCAACCCGCCGGCTCATCGCCTCGCCGCCCTGCCAATCGAAGTCATCCCGCCGACCAACGCGATCCGGCTCATGAACGTCAGTTTCCCGACGGCGACCCAACCCCTCCTAAGCTCCGCTTGAGAAGCCGCTCATCCCCGCACCCGAGGATGAGAGCGTTCTCAGGGCGATGTTAGTCGCCGCTTAGTGCGACGCCGAATCTTGTGCGCAGTGCCCCCGCGAAGACGAGG